>CALCPB010000680.1 GCA_937897665.1 uncultured Halomicronema sp.
TTACTGGCTCGACGTTGCGCAACATTGCCCGCGCCGCAGGCGTCATCTTCGCCGCCGCTCATTACCTTTTCGGTGCTAAGGAAGAGCTGTTTCGGGCAGCGGTTCACCGGATTGCTAAGCCAGTCGTGGCGCGCCAACTCGATCTGCTCAACCAGCTAAAACAAAAGACTGTGGTGCCTTCCGTCGAAGACCTCCTGACGGCATTCCTGAAGCCGCCCTTAGAATTCATTAGTGGCGGCGCCAGTTCTCGTATCGTGCGGGCTCAGTTTATGGGGCGTTGTCGCACCGAACCGGAGCCCATTCAAAGTATTGCGAGGCAGGAGTTTAGCTCTAGTGCCGAGTCGTTTTTGGATGTTCTGCAGCGAGCCCTGCCGGATCAGTCGCGATCGCAGCTCGATTGGAAACTGGATTTGGTTATAGCAGCGCTAATTCAGGTGCAGATGCAGGCGGGAAAACCGAATGCCTTGCTGCAAAGCAATCAGCCCAAAGATATTCAAGTCGCCATCACGAACCTGGTGACTTTCATGGCTAACGGTATGCGCTCCAGCTAAAGATGGCACTTTGTCTAAGCTCTGTTGTCGGGTCTGTCCACGAGGCTGCTTTAAGCCTGATTGGTGGCAACTTTCGAATATTAAAACCTGGCGTAAAAAGAGCAGATCATGTTTGACTTAAGCAACTCCCTTCTTTTGTGAGGTGAAACTATCCTGCTTGGGTGGACGGTTGCGTGGGCGAGGAGTCGCTCAGTAGCCATTGCCAGCTTTGCCTGGCAGCGTTCTAATCTCAACCGCCTAAAGACGAGACCTAAAACTTAAAGTTGCCATCGATTTGCTGATCGAACCCCTTTGGGAATCAGCTTCTGACCACTCTGACAGCTTGATTTGGGTGGCCTCATCCTCGTTATCAAACAGGCAAAGGTAAACAGCCCTCGCATTTTCGACAAAATTGCAAAGTTTGTGCCTTTGTCGTCTCAGGTTGCCCCAAGAAATGTGGGTTGCCGGGTCAGGTGGTGTGGGCCATAAAAGCAGGGAAGAATGGCAGCGCAATTTGTAATGGGTCGTTTTAACCGGATGAAAATGTGCCCTCGTTGCCTTCGAGAGCCCTTGCTAACTGGGTAGGGAAGCGCAGGCGATCGCGGCACCCGTTTCAAGCAGAAACATTCAGCAACAACAAAGCACCGACCGAACTCGTACGGCTTTGCAGATGTCTTCTCACCCTTAGATGTTTACCCACCTTGAATCCTGAACTCTCAACCTCTATCTGCTTTCACAACAACTGGGTTGAATTAAATCGCTATCAGTATCCCCATGTTGCGTAAATCACGGAAAAAGTGCTCGCTTTTGAGAAAGAGACGATAACGGGGCTAGATAAGCATCATTGAATTTCCGGTGACAGGCTCAACTTGCTATGGAAATTCACTGACCTCGGGGAAATTGGGCAGAGTTTTAAGCCGCATTTCTACTTAAATTTTGAGTCAAAAATCAGATCAGGAAATATATTAAGAAGGAATTTAAAGACCAAAAATCTTGTTTTCGAGATTCCCATAAAAGTATCGCTTTTTCTGACAGAAATCAGCGGTTAGTTGCCATTCTGATAACTGTGGGTGACATGAAAGTCGGTTTTGATTCACCTTTTTTTTGAGGAATGTTAGCAATGAAAAATACAGCACTCGCGATCGGATTAGCGACAGCCACATCACTTGTCGCTTTTTTGCCAGCAACCGCCAATGCCGCTACGGTCTCTCGGCAAGCTAAGGATTTACTGAACACAGCTACGACCGCTAGCAACTACGGCACCCTGTTTGACTCGACCCAATCGGCCTTTGATAACCAAGCGGCCGATTACTCCCTTAACTTTGAAGACTGGTTTGCCATCAATTCTTTTGTGAATAATGAGCGAGCTGCCTACGGCACGAATGGTGCTAAACTCGACGACCTCGTTGAGCTTGACATCGATTTGCTGACCTGGGAAGCCGGGGCAGAAGATGTCGAAGTGTTCTTTATTAATGAAGGTGCTGGATACCGCAACAAGTTTGGCTATTCTACCAACGCACCAACTGGGGATGGCAACCAAGCACTGGTTGATTTTTGGAACAACGACGAAAACTTTGAAACCGTTTGGAGCGATGTGTCGTCCAAAAACAGCATTCTTGCGAATGGCGATGGGCCTTTGGCACTGGGTGAAGGCTACAAAATCGGCGATGTATCTGCGGGTGAAGCAGTCAACTTCTATCTGAGAAATCCTCATACCAAAGTTTTTGACAGCCTATCTGCCGCTGACACAGCGAACGGTGATGGCTTGCAGCATGTCACCACCTATCAATATGGCGATTATCTCGTGTTGGCCTACGAAGACATCTACGGCGGTGGCGATAGAGACTATAACGACGTCGTCGTCGCTGTCAGAGGGCTGGAAGATACTCAGGACACGGCATCAGTCCCAGAACCGGCCAGCGCGAGCGCGCTTTTAGGTCTCGGGGCGATCGGCTTGGTCACCAAGCGCCAGCGTCGTTAAGGGCAAACTTAGGAGTCAGGGTGGGATAGCAACTTTTCGAGGAGTTGCATTCCAGTCTCGCATCAGGACATTTGACACGCTTTGCCACTCGCAGAGAAGCCGCTCTGCGTTTACTCCTCTCAATTCCTCTTCTTGGCTTAATGCCCTTCGGGCTATGGCTCGGGAGAGGAATTTTGCGATCGAGCTTCTCTTTTCGAGAGGAAAAGCTCAGGGATAATTTGCTCAACCGGTGACGAGGATGGCTATCTTGTGGTGTGGGTGAGAGAGGCAGAAAGCGCATCTACAGGTTTAACGCCCCACCCCAACCGGCCAGTCTGGCGAATCGATATTAATACCTCGCCGCCGACTGTGATGCAAGTCAACGTCGTCACCCTGAGACCGTCGTAAAGATGGCTTCAAGGTTGAGCGATGGGGCGGCGACTCCGATCACCTGGGCAAGAACTTCATCGCCGGCGACGATATTCGTCGAATTCTGCCCTTGCTGAAAGCTCAAGTCGGCGAAGGTGAGGCCGTCTGCCAGCAAGAAGCTGACGCGTTCAGGGGCAAAGCCGAGAATCGTATCGATACCGTCGCCCTGACGCAGAGTGATCATGTCATCGCCGCTGCTGAGACGAAGGCGATCCTCACCCTGACCACCGTCTAGAACATTGCTGCCGTCGCCACTGAATAGAATGTCGTCACCGGTGCCGCCCAGTAGCGTATCGGCTCCGTCGTTACCAAAGAGACGATCGCTGCCCTCGCCCCCGAGCAGTAGGTCGGCCTCATCCCCGCCGGAGAGAAAATCGTCGTCGCCACCCCCTCGCAGGACGTCACGCCCGCGACTACCAGACAACAAAT
>CALCPB010000681.1 GCA_937897665.1 uncultured Halomicronema sp.
CTGCAAAGAAGTTGATTGGGCCGTGGGCGATGCAGTCACAATTGCCTCAGTAAATGAACAACGTCAGGTTCGCGAGCCTGCCAGTGAGGCTGATTTGTCTGCTTCCATTGTAAAGGGTGACCGCATGGGGCTAACAGGAGTCCTATCGTCAAATGCTGGTTGTCTTGACCAATGACTCGGTCAGGCCAGCAAACTGCTGATGGTACACGGTAATGGACTGGACCCAATGGCCCATTTTTTGAGGGCTGCGATTAGATAATCTCTGCAGTTAAGACAGCTTTTGATGAGAGTTTGGTACTGCTAAACTGCCTGGACGGGGACGCTAGTTGCGAGCAACACCATCAGGGCGATCGCTGTCTACAAGCCACCAACTACAGCGCTGCCCGTTCCCTGAAACATGAGCCAAGATAGAAAAAAGTTACTAATAAAAATTGCCAATAATGCAGTCACTACCGCTGTTGTTGTTGATTGGCCGACGCCTTTGGCGCCTCCCGACGTTGTCAAACCCCAACTAGAACCAATCACCGCAATTAAAATACCGAACACAAAAGCTTTGATCACTGCGGCTACCAGATCCCAGGTTGACAAAAAGCCTTGGGCTGAGTCGATGAAAACAGTTTGAGAGATGCCATAAAGCGTTGTTGCGACCAGTAACCCTCCAGTCATGCCCGTGATAAAAGATAGCAGCGTTAACACTGGCAGCATGAGGGCACAGGCCACGACCCGAGGAATTACCAAATAATCGATCGGGTCAGTCTTTAAAATCTGTAGCGCATCAATCTGCTCTGTTACCTTCATTGTGCCAATTTCAGCAGCAAAAGCAGAGCCGACGCGACCGGCTAACACGACTGCCGTCAACACCGGCGCTAACTCCCGCACGAGTGTCAAGGCTAGCACTCCGCCAACAGCTGTGCCCGCACCAAAATTGATGAATTCTCTCGTTACTTGAATGGTAAATACCATGCCCACGAAGCTGGCTGTCAGCAACGCAATGACCAGCGACTCCGGTCCCACCGCAACCATTTGGTCGAGTGTGTTGCGCCGGTGAATGGGGCGGGAAATCAAATGGATGACCACCTGCCCAGTCAGCATCACCGCCGCAAACAATCGGCGACTCCACTGTGTGAGGCTAGAGAACTCTACGGCCTGAGCCAAGGATCACCTCTCGAGAATTAACATGGGCCTAAACCGTTTAAGCATCGCGCCGTTAGCATCAGCGTCAAGGCTTAAGTTTCAACGTCATTATATAGAAATGCTTTGGCGTTAGAGAGAGAAAAGCACCTAGTTGGCAGAACAGGAACCCCGGATCCGGTATTCGTAAGTTGCGTGCACTGACCGATCTCTACTAGTGTCTGCACACTCCTGGTTCACTCGCTATGATTCTCGCAATTCACCTGACGATTTCCGAGTTGATCGGAATCTTGGGCAATGAGTCACGGTCTGGTGTTCTCGCTTGTTTGATAAAACAGGCGAGGGATAGTCGATTAGTGAAGCTATTTGTTTGATAAAACAAGCGAGATGGCCCAAGCATAGTCATTTAGTAGATCTATGTGCTCAAATTATAAGGAACCAGACATTCAGGCACTCAATAGGCTGCATGGGGACATAGCGTCATTTATGGGTGACGACTGCGGGTTGCTCAGCTCTAGCGCTATCTTTTGGAATAGTTGGGTTGATTGAATTTCGTGAATTAAATTAAATTTCGTTAGTTAAGGTAATGAAGACGGGCGATCGCAATGACTTCTAACTGTTATTTACACCGGGGCACAGCTTGGCAAAGCGGTCTCAGCCTGCTAACTGCTGTGGTCTTGAGTCTGACGACCCTGCTGGCCTGGCCGACGGCAGCGCTCGCTCGCGAAGGCACGCCGGTAGCTAGCTCTATTCAGCCTTATCTGGATGGGGTGACTGACAACATCAGCGAATTTAACCTCGACAATGGCATGAAGTTCGTTGTGCTAGAGCGACCCCAAGCGCCTGTGGTGTCGTTTATGCTGTATGCCGATGTGGGTGCTGTGAATGAGGCCGATGGTGAAACGGGGGTAGCCCACTATTTAGAACATTTGGCCTTTAAGGGCACGCAGCGCATTGGCACCACCGATTATGTGGCGGAACAGGCCCTGATTGACGAAATGGATGCCGTGTTTGCCGAGATTTTGGCCGCAGAGGCAGCAGGCGATACGACCACCGCTGAGACGTTGCGATCTCAGCAAGAAACCATGCGTCAAGAAGCTGCCCAATACGATGAGCAAAACAAATATGGTCAAATTATTGAGCAGGCTGGCGGGGTTGGGTTGAACGCGACGACGGGGGCCGATGCAACTCGCTACTTTTACAGTCTCCCGTCTAATAAATTAGAACTGTGGATGTCATTAGAATCTGAACGCTTCCTAGAGCCAGTCTTTCGAGAGTTTTACGAAGAAAAAGAGGTGATTCTTGAAGAGCGGCGAATGCGGGTAGATAACTCTCCCATTGGTCAGTTTATTGAGGTGTTCCTAGAAGAAGCTTTTGATGAACATCCCTACTGGCGGCCTGTGATTGGTTATCAGTCAGATTTGTATGTCGCGACCCGTGATGCCGTCACAAGGTTTTTTGATGATTACTATGGTCCCAGCAACTTAATTGGTGTCATTGTCGGTGATGTAGATGCTCAGACCGTAGAGCAAATGACGACCACTTATTTTGGGCGATTCCCAGCCCAGAGTTTGCCTGCTGATGTCACGATCACAGAGCCGCCGCAACAAACCCCTAAAGAGTTTACGTTGGAATTGCCGTCTCAGCCTTGGTACTTAGAGGGATATCATCGCCCCAGTATCAACGACCCTGACCATGCCATTTACGGCATGATTGAAGGCATTCTCATTAGAGGGCGGACAGCGCGTCTTTATAAAGACCTGGTAGAAGACCAGCAAATTGCGCTGGACGTGGGGGGATTCAGCGGCTTCCCTGGAGACAAATATCCTAATATGTTGGTGCTTTATGGCATCACTGCGCCCGAGGTTGAACCAGATCAAATAGCGGCAGAAATTCATCGACAACTTGAATGGTTGCAAACTGAGCCGGTATCAGCAGAGGAGCTAAATCGAGTTAAGACTCAAGCGCAAGCCGGTCTACTACGGCAGTTAGATTCCAATTCTGGGATGGCTGCCTTACTCGCAGAATATGAAGCTAAGACAGGTTCTTGGCGCAATATCTTTACCGAGTTAGAGGAGATTGAAGCCGTCACCCCTGAGGCGATTCAACGGGTTGCTCAAAGCACGTTTCGACCCGAAAACCGCACTGCAGGTAAGCTCCTTTCCGCACCAGACCCCTAGTAGTGGACTGCTAGAGTTGAGTGCGAAGAGGGTGCCCCTTCCTGCCGTGTGATCTCAACCCTAGAGCTTTCGGCCAAGCGCTCAAGCTGCGAGTTCACTCCTTTTCCCTACTGCCAACCCCTTATCGTAATTTTGCTATGTGTGGGTCTTTGTCATTTAAACCGGTCCGTCGCTTTCGCTGGTTGCCCTGGCTACTTGGCGTAGTCACATTGGTGAGCATTCTCGCTTTGAGTTGGCAAACGCCGGCCTCGGCAGGAACGGCTCGTCATTACACCGAGCTGGAATTTCCGCCGTTAGGGGAAGTGCAGATTCCTGACTATGAACGCTATCAGCTCCCTAATGGCTTGGTGGTTTATCTGATGGAAGATCACGAGCTACCGTTGGTCAGCGGTAGCGCCACTTTTCGTACTGGTGAGCGTTTAGTGCCGACCAGCCAGACCGGGCTCGGAGAAATCATGGGTGATGCTATGCGTCTGGGGGGCACTGAAGCCTATACGGCTGAAGTTTTGAATCTCGCTTTAGAACAGCGAGCTGCAGCAGTAGAAACTGCCGTAGACGTTGATTCTGGTTCTGCCAGCTTCAACACGTTAACTGAAGACCTAGAGGACGTATTTGGTCTATTTGCTGATGTCGTACAGCGTCCGACTTTTGCTCCTGATCGCATTGAATTTCTCAAAAATCAATACCGCGGTGCCATTGATCGTCGCAACGATGACCCTGATGACGTGGCTTCTCGCGAGTTTCGCAAGCTTGTTTATGGCGATGACAGTCCCTACGCTCGCACCTATGAGTACAGCACACTCAACAACAGATCGCGGGATGACTTCATTGAGTTATATCATGCTTCGGTGCGCCCTGATCGCATCATCTTAGCGATCTCAGGAGATTTTGAGCCCGAGTCGATGCGGCGCTTGATTGCCGAGACCTTTGGCAACTGGCAAGTGCCCGATAATGGGTCTGACTTACCGACAGCCCCGTCAGCAGAACAGGCCCAGGCGGGTGTCTTTGTGGTTGATCAGCCTCAGCTATCTCAGAGTTATGTGCAACTTGGACATCTCGGGGGGCAACGCGATGCGTCTGACTATGCCGAAATGGCTGTCATGAATGAAGTGCTGAATGGGTTTGGGGGGCGGTTGTTTAATGAGGTGCGATCGCGTCAGGGTCTAGCCTACGTCGTTTATGCCTTCTGGGCCGCCCGTTATGATTATGACGGCATCTTTATCGGGGGAGGACAAACGAGCTCAGACACAACCGTGCCCTTTATCGAGTCTGTGAAAAAAGAGATTGCTGATATTCGGCAAGCACCCGTCTCAGAGGAAGAACTCTCTCGGGCTAAAGACTCTGTGCTCAACAGTTTTGTGTTTAACTTCCAAAATCCTGAACAAACGCTTTCTCGTCTAATCCGCTATGAGTACTACGATTATCCGGAAGATTTTGTGTTTCAGTTTCGCGAAAACGTGGCAAACACCACGGCGGCAGCAGTACAGCAAGCTGCTCAAACCCATCTGAAGCCCGAAGATTTAGTTATTTTAGTCGTAGGCAATGTCAATGACATTCAACCGCCACTGAGTAATCTAACTCCCGATCAGCAAGTTACCCAGGTCGATATTACGATTCCTGCTCCCGATGCTTAAGTTGATTAGCTAACTGTGTACCACGATGGGTAAAGTGATTAACCAGGCACTCACTCAGGCCGCAGTTAATCGAGTCGTTAGGTGAGATTTTCTGTAGGAACACGGGCATCCTGCAAACATAGCTCTTATCGTTAATTAATCCTTATGAGAATATTAGTGACCGGCGGCGCTGGATTTATCGGTTCTCATCTCATTGACCGCCTGATGCAGGCTGGCCACGATGTTATCTGCGTTGACAACTTCTTCACAGGGCATAAACGCAACATTCAGCACTGGTTCGGCAATCCCAATTTCGAACTGCTCCGCCATGACATTACCGAACCTCTCAAGTTAGAAGTTGACCAGATCTATCATTTGGCTTGCCCCGCTTCTCCGGTTCATTATCAATACAATCCCGTCAAAACCATCAAAACGAATGTGATGGGCACGCTGTATATGCTGGGTTTGGCTAAGCGCATCAACGCTCGCTTTTTGTTGGCCTCGACTTCTGAAGTCTATGGCGATCCAGAAGTTCATCCCCAAACAGAAGACTACCGCGGCAATGTTAATCCCATTGGCATTCGCAGTTGTTATGACGAGGGTAAGCGCGTTGCTGAGACCTTAGCCTTTGACTATCATCGCCAAAGTGGTGTCGATATTCGAGTTGCCCGAATCTTCAATACTTATGGGCCTCGCATGCTAGAGAACGATGGCCGAGTGGTCAGCAACTTTGTGAGTCAGGCTTTGAAGGGCACCCCCCTGACGGTCTATGGCGATGGCTCACAAACGCGCAGTTTTTGCTACGTTTCTGACCTCGTCGAAGGGCTGATGCGGCTCATGAATGGTGACTTTATTGGGCCGGTCAATCTAGGCAATCCTGACGAGTACACTATTTTGCAACTAGCTCAGACTATTCAGAAGACGGTTAATCCAGACGCTGAAGTTAACTTTGAGCCTTTGCCACAGGATGATCCCAAAAGACGTAAGCCAGATATCACGCGAGCCCAAACCCATCTCAATTGGGAACCCACAATTAACCTCCAAGCAGGCTTACAAAAGACGGTTGATGACTTTAGATCACGTCTACAGGTAGAAAAGCGATTGTCTTTGGAAACGACGGTCTCCTAACTGCTAGGCAAGCCTATGCTGGATGCGAACTGGGAACAGCAGTCGTCAAAATCTGTCAAAGTACTGACTGTATTTCCATTTGCTGCTTGGGAAGACTATATCTGTCTAGGATGAGCTCCTATGACAGGTGCTGTTTTGTAACTCACCTAATGCTGAAAGGATTAAATTACTATGCGTGTTTGTGTCATTGGAACTGGTTATGTGGGCCTCGTGACCGGTGTTTGTCTGTCTCATATTGGACATGACGTCATTTGTGTCGACAATAACGAAGAGAAAGTTAAATTAATGCAATCCGGACAATCCCCGATTTACGAACCGGGCTTGTCTGATCTCATGAAGTCCTCAATGGAAGCAGGGCACCTGCACTTTACGAGTGATTTGGCGGCGGGTGTCGAACATGGTGAGATTCTGTTTATTGCCGTAGGAACTCCCCCTTTACCGACTGGTGAGAGCGATACCCGCTATGTCGAAGCAGTGGCTCGCGGGATTGGTGCTCATCTGAATGGTGGCTATAAAGTCATTGTGAACAAATCTACCGTACCGATTGGGTCTGGTGATTGGGTGCGCATGATTGTGATGGATGGCATTACTGAGCGCAAGAAGTCGTTGGTGGGTGCTGGTGCACCGGCACCGGCTGGTGAAGAAATTCAAGCTGACTTTGATGTTGTTAGCAATCCGGAGTTTCTACGGGAAGGGTCAGCAGTTTATGACACCTTCAACCCGGATCGGATCGTCTTAGGCAGCAACAATCCTAAAGCGATTCAGAAAATGAAAGAGCTATATGCTCCTCTTGTGGATCGAAAGTTCTCTGAAAATGAGTCTTTGCCGCCCGTTCCAGTGGTCGTGACTGATTTAAGTTCTGCAGAGATGGTCAAGTATGCCTCTAACGCTTTTCTCGCTACGAAGATCAGCTTCATCAATGAGGTTGCCAACATTTGCGATCGCGTCGGTGCCGATGTGACTCAGGTCGCTATGGGCATTGGGCTTGATTCTCGCATCGGGCACAAGTTCCTACAGGCTGGTATTGGTTGGGGGGGGTCTTGCTTCCCGAAAGATGTCTTGGCTCTCTTGCACACTGCCGATGACTATGGCTACGAAGCAGACCTGCTAAAAGCCACGGTTAGCGTTAACCAACACCAGCGCACGATCGCATTGGAAAAGCTACAGCAAGAGCTGAAAATCTTGAAGGGCAAGACTATTGGGCTGTTGGGACTAACCTTTAAGCCTGACACCGACGACATGAGAGATGCGCCTTCCCTGACGCTGATCGAGCAGCTAAATCGTTTAGGTGCCAAGGTCAAAGCCTATGACCCGATTGTGTCTCAGAGCGGTCTGCGCGATGGTTTATCCGGCGTCATTGTCGAGACAGACCCTGACCGCTTGGCGGATGGTTGTGATGCTTTGGTCTTAGTGACCGATTGGAAGCAGTTCAAAGACCTAGACTATGCCAAGATGGCGGGTCTGATGAACTCGCCCATTGTGATCGATGGTCGCAACTTCTTGCCTCAAGCTCAGATGGAAGAATGGGGCTTCCGTTACTTGGGAATCGGTCGCTAGATCGCTAGCGACGCAGTGATTGATGGTTGGAAGCGGTGGGAGAACATTAGGTTTCTTCCACCGCTTTGCTGTGGTTAGACAAGGAGTGATGATTTTATTGGCTTGAGCGCTAGTTTGAGCGGCTGAGGCCGATGGGGTTGGGCTTTTAGAACCTGAGTCTTGGTCTGATTTGGCTCAAGACTGAGCATGAGACCAACAGGACGCGAGAAATTAGTGT
>CALCPB010000682.1 GCA_937897665.1 uncultured Halomicronema sp.
ATAGGCTTCGATATCTGTGGGATGGGCCTGGGCTAACTTTTGCTTCAGATCGCTGTAGTGTTGGGCATCGGTTGGGTGCGATCGCATGTAATCGCGAAAGGCCAGATGCCGCTCGACTTGCGCAGAACCCACCTCAAACACATGCACATGGTGGGTGCGAGCCCCAGCGGCGTCATGTTTGCGAAAGTATCGTCGCCCTGGAATGCCGTATTCACCCATGGCCTCGTAGCCCTGCGCGGCTATGGCCGGGTTGTGTTGATCTACCAGAGCAATTGCCCGCACGACCGGCAACAGATCAATAATCGGCTTGGCATAAATGTCGGGGATGGCGGTACTGCCAATGTGGTGGATGGCAACGACGTTTTCGCCAAGGGCCTGGGCAACTTGCTGAGATGCTTGCTCAAAGGTCTGCTGCCAGAGAGGATTGTGGGGAACAACTTCAACGTTTCGCATCGGGCTATCTCCGCCGATTAAACGTAGTTTTAGATCAGCCAGGACGGCGTTGGTTCAATTGAGGCAACGGTTACTTTACTTAAATCGGAGCATTTACATTAACCCTCACAGCAGGTCAGTACGCCACAGCTTAGCGCGACAAATTAGCGGGCTAAATTGTGAAATCAACTGCTTTTGCTCCCCAGAAGGCGATCGCTGAACGATATCAAACTTAGCGATCGCGGCGGCTATTTGGCGTGCATCTGTTTTGGGAATGCCCGCCTTGATCAACAGTTGCCAGTAGGCTAGACCAATGCGCTTGATATCGGTGTTGTATTCCTGGCGACGGGAGAGGGTTGCAGTCGTAGTCATGATCAGTAAGGCACAGCAATCGACTTGATGAGTACTACTATCTCTTGATTGACGCAATATTTCCGTGACTATAAAGGAAACAAAAAGTGATTCTGCCAAAAATACTGAGTGATTCTACAGAGGTCGCGATTGTGACGCTCTACGAGCCGCAATAGTGATAGCCTGCCATTCAAAATGTGACTTAGATCAGCATGAAGGTAACCATACTATTGACGCTACTCGCTCCTATTCTTGCCGCTCCGGTCCAAGCCCTGCCGCCGCCCGAAGATGTTCCTGAGGAGATTTTGCGCACTGAGATTATTACCGGGGGGAGATCGCCCCTAACCGGTGAACCCCTCACCCCAGCTGAATACAATCAACTCCAAGAGCAGTTGCAACAAACTGACGTGCAACTCGTACCAGATAACATTCAACACCTGATTTTTCTCTTGCAAATTCGTCGAGTCATTAAGCCGCTCGTGCCGATTTAGCCCTGATCCTTATCGTGATTCGTCCCATTGCCGGATTAATCGCCTCCAAGGGAAATTCCATTACTACAGCATTACTCCGTTTATAACGTTAAGATGCGTTACTCTGTTTTGCAGATAGTGAAGTTGAGAGTCTAGGACTGTTATCGCCTTGCTCCTGATGCTTCGAGCCTTAAATAACTCCGTATAAATCTCTATTTAGGTCATCTATGGCTGTAACGGTTGCCCCCGAGCAAATTAATCGCATCGTTTGGAACCAACACCACAATCCTTTTGAGGTGTTAGGTCCCCACATGATTCAGCAGGATGGAAAAACTATCTGGGCTGTCCGGGCGTATTTGCCCAATGCCGAAGCCGCTTGGGTGATTTTGCCGGAAGACCGCCAAGAGTATGCGATGGAAAGTGGCCACGAGCCTCACTTCTTCGAATGCTTGATTGAGACTGAAGAGTTAGCCAACTATCAAATTAGATGTAAAGAGGGCGAGCACCACCAGGTGATTTATGACCCCTACGCCTTTAAAACCCGCCGCATTACCGACTTCGACATTCATCTGTTCGCAGAGGGCAACCACCACCGCATTTACGAAAAGCTAGGTGCTCACCTAACCACCATGGAAGGGGTGTCAGGGGTTTACTTTGCGATCTGGGCACCCAACGCCCGCAACATCTCGGTCCTGGGAGACTTTAATAACTGGGATGGCCGTAAACATCAAATGCGCCTCACGGGCGGCGGCATCTGGGAGTTGTTTATCCCAGAACTCGCCGTTGGAGCATCTTATAAGTACGAAATCAAAAACGAACACGGTCATATTTACGAAAAGTCCGATCCCTACGGCTTTCAACAGGAAACCCGGCCTAAGACCGCTTCCATCGTGGCAAATCTAGATGGATACAGTTGGAACGATGCCGACTGGATGGAAGCGCGGCGGAATAGTGATCCTCTCGCCAAGCCAGTTTCAGTCTACGAAGTGCACATTGGATCCTGGCTCCACGCCTCTTCTGCAGAGCCCGCCAAACGAGCTGATGGAAGCATTGAACCGGCAGTAAGTGTCGCTGAACTTAAGCCAGGCGCACGCTTTCTAACCTATCGGGAACTCGCCGAGCGTTTGAATCACTTTTTTAAAGAACATTGCTTTACCCACATTGAGCGACTGCCAATTGCCGAACATCCCTTTGATGGGTCTTGG
>CALCPB010000683.1 GCA_937897665.1 uncultured Halomicronema sp.
ATTTCAGACGTTTCTCCCCCTGATCAACCCTCAGACGCGGCTCCTACCGAGGCAACCGCAGATGTGACTGCCACCGCTGCCGGTAGTAAGAGCGGCAAGGCGCGGCAGCTGCTCGGTATGAAAGGAGCCGAAGCGGGTGAAACCTCGATTTGGAAGATTCGCCTGCAGTTGATGAAGCCGATCACCTGGATTCCCCTGATTTGGGGGGTCGTTTGTGGGGCGGCTTCGTCGGGGCAGTTTGTGTGGAGCTTGGAATATGTGCTGCTCTCGGCGGCCTGTATGCTGCTGTCGGGACCGCTGCTGACCGGCTACACCCAAACCCTCAACGACTTTTACGATCGCGAAATTGACGCGATCAACGAGCCCTATCGCCCGATTCCGTCGGGGGCGATTTCGATTCCCCAGGTCATCACTCAGTTTGTCTTACTGCTGGTGGCGGGTATTGGTGTGGCCTATGCCCTCGACCAGTGGGCCGGCCACGACTTTCCCACGATTACCGCGCTGACGCTCGGCGGTTCGCTGTTGGCCTATATCTATTCGGCTCCGCCCTTGAAACTGAAGCAAAATGGCTGGCTGGGCAACTACGCGCTGGGGGCCAGCTATATTGCGCTGCCCTGGTGGGCCGGTCACGCCCTGTTTGGCGAACTGAATTTGACCATTGTGTTGCTGACGCTGTTTTACAGTTTGGCGGGTTTGGGGATCGCCATTGTGAATGACTTTAAGAGCGTGGAGGGCGATCGCCAGCTAGGGCTGAAGTCTTTGCCGGTGATGTTTGGCATCGGCACCGCCGCTTGGATTTGCGTCTTGATGATTGACATCTTTCAAGGGGGCATCGCCGCTTACCTGATGGCGATTCATCAAAATCTCTATGCAGTGCTGCTGGTGCTGCTGATTATTCCGCAAATCACCTTTCAAGACATGTATTTTCTGCGTGATCCGCTGAAAAATGATGTGAAATATCAGGCCAGTGCTCAACCCTTTTTGGTCTTAGGCATGTTGGTGGCGGCGTTGGCTTTGGGGCATTCTGCCCTGGTCTGAATCAGTGGCAAAAGCTCGGGACTTTGCCTTGAGGGCATAGTCTCTGGTATAGAGTTAGCTCAGGTAAGCGCATCGATTCGTGAGATTAAAGTGGGCGAGAGGATAAGGTGAGCTGTGGCAAATACCTTCGTGAGACGACTCAAAAATCTATTCGCTGGTTCACCCTCAGTGCGGCGACCCCGACGAACCGTGATGCCTGCTCCTGCTAACCCGTCGTCCCCGCCTCCCGCAACGGCGCCGCGACCAACCTACTATCGGCGGCCGCTCTACTACCGTCCGCTGTTTTGGGGCATGGTTGCCCTCGGCGCTGTGAGCACAACGGGGCTGACTCGTGGCTATCGGATTTGGCAGACGACGGAAGCTGACTTGCCAGCGATTAGCAATCTGAAAACGTTTGAGCGCCAGGGGACGATCACGATTAAGTCTGCTGATGATGTGGTCTTGCAAAAGATTGGGCCAGCAACCCGCCAAAAGCTGGCCTATGAAGAAATGCCTGAAACGCTGATTGCGGCCTTTATTGCTTCCGAAGATCGCCGCTTCTATGAACACAATGGTCTCGACTATCAGGGTATTGGCCGGGCCGTGCTGGCGAACGTGCGGGAACGCAGCTTGGTTGAAGGGGCGAGTACGATCACGCAGCAACTGGCCAGAATTGCCTTCTTAGATCAAGAACGTAGCTTTCAGCGCAAGGCGAGAGAAGCGCTGTTGGCCCTCAAAATTGAGGATGAATACAGTAAATCGGAAATCCTCGAGCGCTACCTCAATTTGGTTTATCTCGGGGCCGGCGCTTACGGGGTCGCTGATGCTGCCTGGATTTATTTTGGTAAGCCGGTTAGTGATTTGACGGTGTCAGAAGCGGCTCTGATTGCGGGGATGGCCCCCGCCCCCAGCGCCTATTCGCCGCTGGTTGACCCTGAGGCGGCTGAAACTCAGCGCAACATTGTCATTCGCCGCATGTTAGCCAACGGCAAAATCACCCAGGCCCAGGCTGATACTGCGGTGGCGACTGAGGTGGCCACGACGCCCAATGAGCCGAAGTTTCTCTACAGCGAGTTTCCCTACTTCACGATTTACATTCAGAAGCAGCTCAGCGAAATTTTGCCGCCGGAAGTCGTGGAAGCGGGCGGTTTGGTGGTTGAGACCACTTTGAATACTGACTGGCAACGCAAAGCCCAAGAGACGATCAACGATACGGTGGCGACGGTGGGCAATCGCCAGCGGTTTAGCCAGGCCTCATTAGTGGCTGTGGATCCCCGTAATGGTGAAATTAAAGCGATCGTGGGGGGCACTGACTTTAACGACAGTCAGTTTAACCGGGCGACCCAAGCACTGCGGCAGCCGGGCTCAACCTTTAAAACCTTTGTCTACACGACGGCGAGCTCGTCGGGCTTTTCGCCCTATAATAGCTATACCGACGCTAAGTTTGTCGTCGATGGCTACGCACCCAAAAACTACGGCGGTCGCTTTAGTGGCGATGTTTCGATGCGCAGGGCGTTGACGTCTTCCATCAACATCGTGGCGATCAAAGTATTAATTGATGTGGGCTTTGAGCCGGTGATTGCGATGGCGCAGCGCATGGGCATCGAATCAGAGATGCTGCCAACGTATTCGATGGCGCTGGGCGCTTCTGAAGTCACCCTGCTAGAGCTAACGAGTGCCTACGGCACCCTGGCCCGTGAGGGTCGGCATCACCCGGTTCACGGCATCCGCCGAGTGCTTGATAGCTCTGGAGCCGTGATTTACGAGATTGACAATACCCCCACTCAAGCTGTCGCCGAGACCACCGCGGCCATCATGACCTGGATGCTGCGCGGTGTGGTTGAAGGCGGTACTGGTGGCCGTGCCAGTGTGGGTCGCCCCGTTGCGGGTAAAACGGGCACATCGGAAAACGATCGCGATTTGTGGTTTGTCGGCTATATGCCGCAGTTAGCCGTTGGGGTTTGGCTAGGGAACGACGATAACAGCCGTACTTGGGGCGTCAGCAGTTCGGCAGCGGCCACTTGGGGCCGGTTTGTTTCTCAACTGCTGGATGACATTCCCGAAGAAGACTTTCCTCCGTTACCGCAGTTGGCTGGTCGCAAAGGCAGTATTGAGGCCGAACCGGTAAAACCGGGCAAGGTCGTGGCCTCCACCGCCTCTGAAAACGAAGACGAAGCTGAAGAAGCCGTTGACCCCGCTGCGAGTGAGGCTGCTGAGGGTGAGGAGCCGGCTGCTAGCAATGATCTGGCTGATGAGACTGCTCCCACAGGCGGTGCTGCTGAGGGGGGAGGCGTTAATCCCGCCCCAGCGCCGGAAACCCCCCCACGCCCCCAAAACCCAGACCATAACACACCCCGACCAACCGCGGCCGGAGGCCGCCCCGGAAAC
>CALCPB010000684.1 GCA_937897665.1 uncultured Halomicronema sp.
AGACTTCAACTCAGCAAGCAGCCCCCTGCCGCTCTTGCCCCACCTGAGCAAGCCGACGCAGATTCTTTATGCGGCTGATGATCCGCTATTTGATCCGACTTTGGTAGCTGACCTGCGCACTGCTTGTGCCGGTAATACGGCAATTGATTTAGTGCTGACGCCTCACGGCGGTCATGTCGGCTATATCAGCAGCGCCGAAGGCCAGGCGATCGCAGGCGACCCCGACCCTTGGTGGGCTTGGAACCGTGTTTTAGACTGGTGTGAGGCATTGGCCTAAGCCACCAGGAAGTGTCTCGAAAAGTGCTCAAAAAGCCATCTCCAGAGCGTTCGGAAACAGCTCAACCTACAAAGAACAAGAGGTAAGAAAGGTCGTGGAGTTCAACTCAGCAACAACGGCCTGATGGTGTAGAAGCGAGCAGACGCGATTTTCCTCAAATCCGGCTTAGACGGCAGTTTCGAGTCCTGTCGGTCTTGACGAAGGTGCTTTTTTCAGACCACTGCCGAGTCCGTGGGGGTAATTTCTCGCGTGAAATCGGGAAAACCCCTGCTACCCTAAACGGGATGGGGGATGGGGGCATACTTTGCCTGTCTATCGCCAACAATTCAGTATCGAAGGGAAGGACGAGCAGTATGGAAACGACCCGGCAGTCGAGAGAACAGGTGCTGCAGGCGCTGCGATCGCAGGTGACGTCAGACCAGGCAGTTGCTGCTACCCCCTCGCCCCACTGGACCATTGAAAAGAGTGAAGAGCTTTATCGCATCAAAGGGTGGGGTGAGCCCTATTTTTCGATCAATGCGGCGGGTCACATCACGGTATCGCCCAAGGGCGATCGCGGTGGTTCTCTCGACCTTTATCACCTGGTGGAGTCGCTCAAAAAGCGTAATTTGGATCTGCCTATCCTGATTCGCTTTTCTGACATTTTGGAAGACCGGATTGAGCAGCTGAATGCCTGTTTTGCCAAGGCAATCGCCCGCTACAGCTACAACGGTGTCTATCGCGGCGTGTTTCCGGTTAAGTGCAATCAGCAGCGACATTTGGTCGAAGATTTGGTGCGGTTTGGTCGACCCCATCAGTTTGGCCTGGAGGCCGGCTCTAAACCAGAGTTGTTGATTGCTCTCGCCACCTTGGACAGTCCCGATGCTTTACTGATCTGCAACGGCTATAAGGATCGCGAATATATCGAAACGGCCATGCTCAGTCAGCGACTGGGCCAAACCCCCATTATTGTGCTGGAGCAGCCCGACGAAGTGGAGTTGGTCATTGAGGCGAGTCAGCGCCTCAACATTCGACCCATTTTGGGGGTGCGTGCCAAATTGAGCAGCAAAGGCGTAGGCCGTTGGGGGGGCTCAGCGGGCGATCGCGCCAAATTTGGCCTGGCGATTCCTGAGCTGCTGAGTGCGGTCGAGCAATTAAAACAGGCTGACATGCTCGATTGCCTGCAGCTACTGCACTTCCACATTGGGTCCCAGATATCGGCAATTAGCGTCATCAAAGATGCCCTGCGGGAAGCGTGCCAAATTTATGTCGAACTGTCCGCATTGGGAGCCAAAATGGGCTTTCTTGATGTCGGCGGCGGCTTGGGTATCGACTATGACGGCTCTAAAACCAACTTCTACGCTTCTAAAAACTACAGCATTCAAAACTATGCCAACGATGTGGTGGCCGAGGTGCAGGAGGCTTGTTCCGCTCGCAATCTACCGGTACCGACCCTCATTAGCGAAAGCGGTCGGGCGATTGCTTCGCACCAGTCCATTTTGGTTTTTGATGTGTTGGGCACCAGCGATAAGCCTGGATTGGCCGCGATCGAGCCGCCCAAGGAAGATGACCATGCCCTCCTGCGCGAACTCTACGACACCTACGATTCTGTGCACCTGAAGAACTATCAGGAGGCCTATCACGATGCGGTTCAGTTTAAAGACGAAGCCATCAGCCTGTTTAACTTTGGCTATGTGAGTCTGACCGAACGGGCGAAGATCGAGCGGCTCTACTGGGCCTGCTGCCGCCGCATTTTAGATCTGGTGCGTCACGAAGACTATGTGCCCGATGATTTAGAAGATCTCGACAGAAATCTGGCGTCCATCTACTACATCAATCTGTCGGTGTTTCAATCGATGCCCGATGCTTGGGCGATCGATCAGTTGTTTCCGATCATGCCAATCCATCGGCTAGATGAAGAGCCCGTCAATCGTGGCACCTTGGCCGATCTCACCTGTGACAGCGACGGCAAAATTGATCAGTTCATCGATCTGCGAGATGTCAAACCCGTGCTGGAGCTGCATCCGGTTACTGAGCATGAACCCTATTATTTGGGCCTGTTTTTGGGAGGAGCCTACCAAGAAATTATGGGCAACCTGCACAACCTCTTTGGCGACACCAATACCGTCCACATTCACATGACGCCGAAGGGCTATCACATTGAGCATGTGGTTAAAGGCGACACCATGACTGAGGTGTTGAGCTATGTGCAATACGACTCCGACGACCTGATCGAAAATATTCGTCGCCGCTCTGAGCACGCTTTGCAAGACGGCACCATTACCATCGAAGAAGCGCAGCTGCTGTTGCAGCACTACGAGCACAGCCTTAACCATTACACCTATCTGTCGTCAGATTGAGTGTGGTTAAAATGAATGGCTTCTAGCCGTTTTGTGGCCCCTCCCAGCGATTGAGGGGCACACAGTCCAGATCTAGCTGGTCTAACGCCCGCGCCACCACAAAATCGACCAGATCCAAAATGGTTTGGGGTTGATGATACCAAGCTGGAATGGCTGGCACGATGCGGGCTCCGGCCTCCGCCAATATCACCAAATTACGTAGGTGGATAACGCTCAGCGGCGTTTCCCGAGGCACTAAGACGAGGGGTTTACCTTCCTTGAGCTGCACGTCTGCGGCTCGCTCTAACAGGTCAGAACTCAAGCCAGCCGCCAGTTTGCCGACAGTACTCATGCTGCAAGGCATAATCACCATGCCCTGAGTCTTAAACGAACCGCTGGCGATATTGGCCCCCACATCGCTCCAGGGGTGACAGCGCAGCGTTCCTTGCTGGGGCACCCCGGCTTGCTCTCGCCAAAACTTAGCCTGGGCTTCGACCTCCCCCGGCATTTGTATATCCTGTTCTGCTTTCCACACCTGGTAGGTGGCTTTAGTGGCTACTAGCTCGATGGGAATCTCAGCTTCCAACAGATATTTCACTGCTCTGACGGCGTAGATCAAGCCCGAAGCGCCCGTGATGCCCAGCGTAATGGGTAATGTGTTCATTGCGCCATCAGCTCAACCGTGTGACCATCCGGAGCCTTTATCACCGCCCGCTTACCCCAGGGAGAGTCTTGAGGGGCGCTGACTACTTGAGCTCCCGCCGCAATCAGGCTGTCAAAAGTTGCCTCAAGGTGGTTAACCCCAAACCCAAACCGGGTAGCCGTGGTATCTTTGCCCCTACACGGATAAATCTCAAACACAAAGCCATTTTGCTCCGCGGCAAAATGTGGTGCGTCCTGACCATGCTGATGGGGTTCGAAATTGAGTCCTAGCAGCTCGTAGAACTGCCTGGATTGCTCGATATCTTTGGATCGTATTACCAATAAATTCAGCATTACTCGTTTCCGATCTTCAAGTTGCAAAACTGAGCGCCGAACTTAGGGATTGCAATTGGGGAGGTCATTTTTAAGCAACTTCCTTAGCGACAGTACGGACTTGTCCGCTGAGCACCTCTACAAAGCGCTGAATTGAGCTTAGGGATCTGCACTTAGAAATATCCTCAGGACGACAATTTCCGGTAAGGGTTGGGGCAGTGCCCAACCCCTGCGAGCGGGGAGGCTATTTTTAAGCAGCTAACTCCCTTAGCTATGGACTGAAGCCGCCCCAGCGGTTTATTCGGACTCGTCGTTGGGTCGCTCTTCGCCGTTGCCGTTGCCGTTCACATCGTCATCGTCGTTCATATCGTCTTCGCTGGCCTCACTGCCGCCGCCGACGACCACCAAATCAATCTGCTGACGATAGTAATCAACGCTCTTGACCTGCACCTCGACCTGATCGCCTAGGCGGAACTGACGGCGGTTCTTACGTCCGACCAGCTTTTGTTGCCGCGATCGATATTCATACCAGTCATCTTTGAGCGAGCTGACATGCACCAGCCCTTCGACCAGCAACTCTTCGATTTCGACAAAAAAGCCGTAGGACTGCACGCCGGTAATTAAGCCGTGAAAATCCGAGCCGGTGTGGTCTCGCATGAACTCGGCTTTTTTGAGCCCTTCTAGATCCGTCTCAGCATCTTGGGCCAACTGTTCACGCTCACTCAATGGCCCCACGATGCGCTTGATGTAGTCTTCTAGCTCGTTGTTGATGTCGGGCGGCAACACGTTCCAATTGACGTTGCCATGACAGCTACTGTGGCGTAGGTTGACCCGCTCTTTAGAGCGCGTCGAGCGGCGATCGCGGCCATCGTCAAACAGCGCATGCAGCACCCGTTGAATCATCAGATCGGGGTAGCGGCGGGTGGGCGACGCAAAGTGGGTGTAGCCCTCTGTTAGGGCAAGGCCAAAATGCAAATCGGCATGGGTGCCATAAAACGCGGGCTTAAACGTTGATAGCAGCAGATAGGTGAGAATCTTTTCTGACGGGGATTCGGCAAACTGCTTGGTAAAGCGCTGATAATCCATCGGTTCAATGGTTTCATCTTCCGCCAGGGCCAGATTGATGTCCATGTTTTCCGCCAGTTTCGTCAACTCCTGCACATCAGAGATCGTTGGCGTGCGGTGTAAGCGATAGATGGCGGGGATGCTCAAGGCCTTTAGGTGAGAGGCCACGAGCTGATTCGCCAGCAAACTGAACTCGGTCACCATCATGCGAGCTTTTAGGGATGACGACACGACAATGACGCCCAGCAGCCCTTCA
>CALCPB010000685.1 GCA_937897665.1 uncultured Halomicronema sp.
TGATTCGCTTTGGGCGGTCATTAGGCCGTGGGGCCGCAGACAGCGATAGACGTCTTGATAGAAGGTTTGACTAAACAGCCCTTCCGCTGGCCCTACCGGATCAGATGAATCCACTACGATCAGGTCGTAGGCGTCGGCAGGTGAATTTTTCACAAACTCGATGCCGTCGCCAATGATTAGATTGAGCTTCGGGTCGTCAAGCCCGCTAGAGAGGGTGGGCAAAAATTCGCGGGAAGCCCGCACCACGGCCTCATCAATTTCAACCATCGTGATCGATTCGACCTGCTCATGCTTCAAAATTTCGCGTACGCTGCCGCCGTCGCCGCCACCAATCACCAGCACGTCCTTAATGGCGGGCTGCGTCAGCATCGGCACGTGAATGATCATCTCGTGGTACGCCTTCTCGTCCTTTTCCGAACACATCACCATGCTGTCGACCGACAGCATTTTGCCGTATTCAAAGGTGTCAAAAATTTCGACGGTTTGGTAAGGCGACTTTTCATAAAAGACGCGATCGCCCTTGTGCCGAATTGACAGGGCAATATTTTCATTGCGATCGGTAAACCAGACACTGCGACTATAGCGGGGCGTAATTAGCTTTTGAGTAGCCGAATCGCGCAGTTCACCCACGTCGATATCCGATTTTTCCAGCAGTTCTAACTGACCGCGATTGAGTTCTACTGCCGAACCGTGGTGCGCTTCAAACTCCGCTTTCAAAATTTCGTAGGAGGTCCAGGGGCTGACGGAATAGCCGCAGGTAAACAGATCGACGGCGGCGTAGCGATATTCGGGCCAGGTATGGATGGCCAGATGACTTTCTTGAATCACCACGACACCCGACACGCCAAAGGGCGAAAAATGGTGAAACACGGAGCTGATGATGGTGGCTCCGGCTTCTTTCGCCGCCTTCAACATGCTCTTCTCAATGTGTGGGACATCATTAAGAATTTCACTAGAGCAACCGTGAAACTCAACGAGAATGTGGCGTCCAAGCGAGTTCATAGGCCGATAGATTCCCCCGATGATATTGAGTTAAGTCTTGCCCACCGCTACCAGCCCTGACCTTCAGCGAACGGTACCGAGCCTGCAGGTGGTTGAAGCCGTCTTGTAGCTTACCGCCTTTGGTTTGGTTTTAACGCAAAATTGGCTCCCGGCCAGGGGGAATGAGATCGCGGCTATCGCAGAATACCCTGCGGGACGAGCAAAGCTCTACGAAATGTAGAGTTCGGAATACCCTGCAGGAAGGGCAAGCCCTACGGAGTTAAAAAGTCTGCCAGATTAATGATTGCAGCCATTGGGGATGACCTGATCAACCTGCGGCTTGCTGTAGTGGTCTGTCAGGCTTGATGTTATCGGTTGGGTGAGCCCCAATGTCTAGAATTAGCAGACTACTAGGATCAATCATGATTGATTTTGTCACTTGTCAATACGAAGGGGCAGGGGATGAGGGAGCCGAAAGACGTCGGATGAAGATTACTCTCGACCCAGATTGCGAGTATTGCCTGACAGCAGGCTCTCACCCCTTGATCTGTTCCCACATTGCACCTTACACCCCAGTCGGTGCTCATCATAGGTACCTTGGCGCCGCCCTCACCTAGGACATCTCGGGGAGTTCGCGAATGCGCTGGCGTAAGCGTGACTGCACTCGCCAGCCTAACAACACCGCCGCGAACAGCTGCCCCAAGGCTAACCCCCACCACAGCCCCAGGCCCTGCCACTGCAGGACTTGCCCGAGCACATAGCCACCACCCAGGCCGATCGCCCAGTGCGCCACAAAATCGACGGTCGCTAGCCAATACGTGTCTCGCAGACCCTGCAGGGTGCCTAAACTAATCAGCCGAAACCCCTGAAAGATTTGAAACACCACCCCAATTTTGAAGAGGGCGATCGCCGCCTGCACCGTGCCTTGGTTCTCTGGCAGACGCGGGTTGAGATACAGGCCCGCGATCGTTTCGGGCAAGAGCCACAGCGGCACCGCCAGCAGACAGACCCGCCCGCAGTTCAACAATAGGCTCACGTTCATCACTCGCTTAGCAGTATCGGGTCGCCCCGCCCCCAGTTTGTGAGCGGTGCGCATGGCGGTCGCGTAAGACATGCCCCAAGAGAGCATCAGCAACAGTTCGGTCGTCGTCATCACAATGCGATGGGCGGCCAACCAATCGGTGCTCCTGTGGCCCATCAGAAGCGCCGCCGCCGTCAGTGCCCCAAACTCAGTGCCGTAGTCAAAACAGAGGGGCCAGCCAAGGTGGACGATTTCTTTAAACACGGGCGGATTTAAGCGACCAATCGAGCCAAACAGCTGCCACCGTCGCAGGTCTCGCCGCCGCCTCAAACACAGCGCCGCAATAACGAACAGGCCCCAAAAGACCAGGGCGCTGCTGCCGCCAATGCCCGCCAACCCTAACTGCGGCAAGCCCCATTTGCCAAACATCAGAGCATCGTTCAACATCACGTTGACCGGAATGCTCCCCACCATCAGCAGCGTCAATAGCCGGGGCTGCATCAGGGCGGTGGTGATTTCTTTAAAGACAAACAGGCCCAGCGCCGCTGGCAAACCCCACATCATCGCTCGCAGATAGGCCATCGTTTGGGCCACAATCGGCGGCGCTTGCCCCAACCAAAGGAGGATGCCCCCCAGATGCCAAAACAGCAGCAGCGCCGGGAGCGAAACGCTAAAGCTCAGCAGCAGCGCCTGGGCCGTAATCACCCCTACCCGCGCCTCATCCTCAGCGCCGTAAGCTTCTGCCGCTAGTGCCCCGGTCATTTCTAGCAGACCGGTGAAGAGGGCTAAAACCGTCCAAAAAATGACGGCCCCGAGCCCGCCCGCGGCCAGCGCCGTGGGGCCGAGCCAGCCCATCATCAGGGTATCGACGATGTTGACCATGCCCTCTGCCACTTGGATACAGGTGAGCGGAATGGCTAAGTGCAATAGGGCGCGAATTTCTAAGGACGTTTGCATCGCTCTGGCCCAGATCGATCGCCGTGCAGGAGGCGGGGTTCCCCAACTGTACTGGAGCGAGGCGTCCCTGGCTTAACGGCAGCACGGAATCAGCACCGGTCTAATGCTTTCCCTTCCTCGGGAGGGGATTCTCAGTCTGTCAGATGCGAGTGAGCGATCGCCTCGCAAGCACCTCTGGAGGCGCTAGCTCTGGGTTGCGGTGATTGACTATGCTGGGGCAAGCGTCTTTTACGAGTGAGAGTAATTCTATGTCTGCCGCTGCCATCATGAGCTTTGTCTATGGCGTGTTGTCCATTGTGGGCGGCTTCATCGGCTATCAGCAGGCGGGCAGCAAACCCTCGCTGATTTCTGGAACCATTACCGGCATCTTGCTGCTGGTGGCTGGCTTTGGCATCCTGCAGGCACAGGTCTGGGGACTGTGGCTGGCGATCGCAGTGACGCTGCTGCTCGTCATCGTGTTCATTGTGCGCCTGATTAAAACGCGCAAATTCTTTCCGGCAGGGTTGATGGTAGCCGTGGGTATTGGCACCCTCATTGTCCTTTTCACCGGTATCGGCTGAACGCGTTGGCTACCGGCGGCGATCTAGAGCGATCGCGGCTACAGGGCAAAATACTGGGGCCAGCTTGGGGTCTAGAATCGGTAATTTAATACGTGCCAGTTTTTTCCTTCTCGGCAGGGATGCCGTAGGCGGGGCGGATGCGATCTCAAGTACTCCCGGTCAACCCATCTCGCTACCCTCAGAAGGGGACATGTAATCTCGCTCTATCTCAAGCAAAATTGCGAAATTTATATGACCCTCGTTCCTAGCCATCTCAATTCGCTGCCGCCTTGCTGTCACCTCAACACCCTGATTGCTCCGAGGATAGGGGCAATCACCAGGACATTTAATCACCCGCTCAACCGCCAAAACCAGAGACAAACTGCATGATTATTGGTGAACTGAAGCCCAAAGTCGATAAGCTATGGACTACCTTTTGGAACAACGGCATCAGCAACCCGCTGTCGGTGATTGAGCAGATTTCCTATCTGCTGTTCATTAAGCGACTGGACGATCTGGAACTGGCCAAAGAGAAAAAAGCCAGACGGTTAGGGCGCGAGATTGAGAATCCCACCTTTACGCCAGGGCAGCAGCATATCCGCTGGTCGCACTTCAAGAATCTGGATGATGCGGAGGAAATGCTGCGGATTATTCGGGATGAGGCATTCCCGTTTATCAAGGACATGGGGAAGTTTGCGAAAGGCAGCACCTATGCCAAACACATGCGAGATGCAGTGTTTCTAATTGCCTCGCCAGCGCTGCTGGCAGCCGTGATTGAGCAGATTGAAAACATCCCGATGGAGGAGCGCGACACGAAAGGCGACCTTTATGAGTACATGCTCTCCAAGCTCAGCCAGGCAGGCACCAATGGGCAGTTTCGCACCCCGCGCCACATCATCAAGATGATGGTGGAATTGCTAGCTCCCGGTCCGCGCGACATCGTCTGTGATCCGGCCTGCGGCACCGGGGGCTTTTTGGTGGCGGTGGCGGAGTACATCCGCGATTTGAAAAACAGTGACGGCGTCGAGGTCCTGGTGGATAAAGACAACCGGGAGCACTTTAATCACCAGATGTTCCACGGGTTTGACTTTGATGCCACCATGCTGCGCATCGGCAGCATGAACCTGATGCTGCACGGCATCGAGCAGCCGATTATTGAATCACGAGATTCTCTCTCAGAAGACCATGCCGGGGTGACAGACAGCTTCACCCTGATCTTGGCGAATCCACCGTTTAAGGGG
>CALCPB010000686.1 GCA_937897665.1 uncultured Halomicronema sp.
ACCGTCTCAATCGTCTCTGCGGCATCCGCTTCGATTCCCGTTAGCACGATGTGTTTACAGCAATAATTACCCTCTGAAGGGTGCACTCGGCGATGAACTCTCAACTTTAGGGTTTTAGCGACAGTAGAATGCTTTCGCCAAAAAGCCCCGCTAATACAAAGTGTAGATAAAGTTCTAGGTACATTTTCAATGGTGTAGATAAAGTTCTAGGTATATTTTCGATATCGTCTATCGACAGCGGGAATAAAAGGATAGATTATCGCTAACGACAGCGATGATCTATCCCTTTTTGGGAAGGTTTTCATTCTTCTTTATCGCCAAATGGAGGGCAGTTTTCATGCTTAGAGAACACTCTTCGACAGATTTATTAAAGACTATTCAAAATGCCGAATCCAAGAAATTTTCGGTAACAAATCAAGATCTTTGGATTCCCATTATATTGACATCTATAGTTTGCACAGCCCTATTTTGGAATTTAGGAGCTCGCAGCTTAGCAGATTGGGATGAAGCAATTTACGCCCAAATCTCGAAAGAAATCTTTCATAGCAACCAATGGCTAACACTTCACTGGGGCTACAAGCCTTGGTTTCATAAGCCTCCACTTTTTATGTGGTTGACCACGTTGGCATACTACATCTTTGGGGTTGGAGAAGTTGGAGCCCGTGCAATCTCCGTGATCGCCGGTACGGGGCTGGCTCTTCTTACCTATTTATTAGGCAAGACCCTCTTTGATCGAGCGGCAGGCATTTTGGCGGTAGTCATATTGAGCCTAAGCTATGTGTTTGTATTCTTCTCCCGCTTTGGGACAACCGATATCGCTCTGACTTTTTTGATCTACGTCTCTATCTTTCTATATAGTCAAGCTATCAAAGGTAAAACGAATGCCTGGTATGGAGTTTGGGGAGCAATTGGGGTCTCCTTTTTGATCAAAGGATTTGCCGCTGCTGTTACGCCCCTAGTTCTGGCAATTTCCCTGTTGGTTCACCGGCAGTTTGGGCCGACTCTCAAAAAGTCAGAATTTTGGCTCGGTATTGCACTCGCGGCCTTAATTGTGTTGCCCTGGCATATCGCCATGCTGCAACTGCATGGAGCGGCTTTTATCAATGAATACTTTCTCTACCATGTAGTAGAGCGGGCGACTAATAGCTTGGAAGGCAACCAAGGTGGAGTGTTCTTCTATCTGTGGCAGATCAGGGCACAGTTCTTCCCCTGGTTTTTGCTGCTACCTGTCGCATTCTGGATGCAAGCTCAAAAACTTACGAAAGACACCACAGCGATCGCATGGCCGCTTCTCATTTTGGTGGCGGTTGTCCTGGGCGGCTACACGTTCGCCAGCACCAAACTTCCTTGGTATATCATTCCAGTTTACCCAGCACTGGCAATTTGGATCGGTGGATTAGGTAGCCAGGTGCTTCAGCGCCCTCGCTCTATTGCTTTCTGGGGGTTAGCAGTAGCCGCGATCGCAACGGCAGCCATCTTCCCCACGAAGATTGTTTTTCTAACGCCAAGTATGAAGTCTTATCTGTCGATAGGTCTCAGTATCGGCACGATCTTGTTGGTACTAGGACATATCTGGCAGCGCTCTTTTAATCGCATGATCGCGATCGCGCTGTGTCTTTTGCTTGCCACTGCTGGTTTACGAGAGATACGCGGCCTCTATCGGGGCAACTTCCGCTCAGAAGCCAAGCTTGCTGCCACTGCAAGTCAATCATACGACTCCAATAATGCGCCCATTTTAGTTCTCAAACTTGCTGAGTCTATCTACGTACCCACGATCCTTTTCTACAGCAATCGTCCGGTTCAATGGATTACTCAACCCGAAGGTTTGACGAAGCTTCAACTCAAAGATGAACAAGATTTCATCTCCGCTCAGGAAGATATCAATAAACTGTCAGAACACTACGATGTCACAATCCTAGAAGAATCTGGAAAGCTTGTTTATGGCACCATTGGTCCATCAATAAAATGAAGCATAGGAATCATTTATATCGGATGTTTCATGCAAAAATCTTATTCGAGTCAAATAAAGCTTGGCATCTGTCCATTCATAAAATCTCTTACCTATTAACCAACAGTAAAAGTCGAATATGTCATGTTTTTTGAGGGGATTTTCTTTTATTATCCAAAAATGACATCATCCATAACCGCGATAGAGAATCGAAATTTTATATTTGAATCAACTGTCAATCTCTAAAAGTAGAGAATAAAGTGAAAAGAATAGACCATATATCCATCTTGAAACAAAGATTGGAAATTCCAGAATTATCAATTGTAGCACCCTTTTACAATGAAGAAGACAATCTTGATGACTTCTTCAGGCGCTTAGAATCGGTTTTGAGCGAGCTTTCTATTACCTATGAAATTGTTTGCGTCAATGATGGTAGCCGCGACAGCACCTTAGCAGGGCTTATCCAACATAACAGAAGAAATTCTGCCGTTAAAGTCGTCAATCTCTCCCGCAACTTTGGGAAAGAAATCGCCATGACAGCAGGCATTGATTATTCTTCTGGTTTAGCAGTCATCCCAATTGATGCAGATCTTCAAGACCCACCAGAGCTGATTGAAGATCTGATAGAAAAATGGAAGCAGGGCTACGATGTAGTTTACGCCACTCGTACCTCTAGAGCAGGAGAAACATTCTTAAAAAAGGTAACTGCTGATGCTTTTTATCGAATAATCGCCAAGGTTAGCAAGGTGCCAATCCCAAGAAATACTGGCGATTTTCGTCTCATGGATCGCCGTGTTGTAGAGGCAATAAAACAACTTCCTGAGCGAAATCGATTTATGAAGGGATTGTTTAGTTGGGTCGGTTTCAAGCAGACATCTATCACCTACAGTCGTGAGAAGCGGCATAGGGGAAATACAACTTGGAATTACTGGAAACTTTGGAACTTTGCCGTTGATGGTTTGACATCTTTCACCGCCGCTCCCCTAAAAGTCTGGAGCTATATTGGTTTGCTGCTTTCTAGTTTGGCCTTTACCTATGGCAGCTTTCTACTCATCAAAACTCTAGTCCTAGGGGTCGATGTTCCAGGCTACGCATCACTTATGGTTATCGTTCTCTTTCTAGGAGGAGTTCAGTTAGTAGGCTTAGGAATACTCGGTGAATATTTGGGTCGGATTTTTGAGGAAGTGAAAGGACGACCACTCTATTTTGTGCGAGACAGTTATGGAATTGCCCCCTCCACTCATCAGCAAACGCTAGCTGGACGGCCTTTGTCAAGAACAAATCATCATCACTTGATGCAAAGCCAAGATTTGGAGGTCTAATGAAAAGGGCTCAGAGAAAATTTATTTTTCTGGTTATCATATGCACCTTGGCAACTATTTGCGCAGCTTATCTAGCACTCAAAGTAGAGTCAGAAACCATTCAAAATTGGTTGTCAACCTTAGGAATGTGGGGACCCGTTATTTACATTCTGATTTATACTGTTTTCACCTTACTGATACTTCCATCCACTGCTCTAAATCTCATGGGGGGAGCCTTATTTGGGGCTGGGCTGGGCACACTTTGGACAACCATAGCTGCAATTTTGGCGGCGGTTGTAGCATTTTTGTTCACCCGAAATTTCAACCAAACAAGGATTGTTCATCGTCTTAACAACCATCTTTCCTCGTTAGATAAAGAACTTCAGCAAGGAGGGCTTTTTTATATCGCAGCGATCCGCCTTTTACCGATTCTTCCTTACGGATTAGTGAATTATGCTGCGGGTCTTACCTCCATTAAATTTCGCGACTATTTTCTAGGGACTTTAATCGGTACGCTTCCAGGCGTACTGCCTTTTGTATTACTAGGCAGCACAGGCTCAACCGCCTTACAAACTGGAGATGTTTTACCTGTGTTCATTCCGCTTTGTCTCATTGGTCTTTTATTAGGCAGTTCAACTTGGTATCGTCACAACCGTTCTGGTTCAAGTCGTTTCAAAGGCAGATGAAAGCTGCCCCATGACTCATTTATTGAGTATATTTACGGATAATGGTAGTCCCAGAGAGGTAGAGATGGATCGTAGTGATAAACAAAGATTCAGATGCACTGATGTGATTCTCTGGCTTTTTGGAGAACAATAGGACTCTGCGCATTAGCCAGGCAACGCGCTGACACAGCGTAAAGTCGAAACGTTCAATGTAATTAGGTTTTCCTGGCTCTTTGCTCACCACATGATGTCATTTGCTCGGAATCGCGAGCGTATAGGCATCCAAGCAATGGATATAGCAGCCTGCGCATGACGGACGGGCGGCAAGGCTCCTGCAGTGCTTGTATCAGAGCGCGCGCTCAAGGACACTCTCACAATTATTGAGCGAGCACCAACCAAATCCACTGTTGATGGCCTTTGTGGTCGACAGACGATCAAGCCTCATCACACTCAGGCGTCAGCTGATCAAGGGTGGCCATGGAAACAAGGGATGACTCGGCCTCATCAGGTTATTTGCTGATTAATTCATCTCTGAGAGCCGAATGCGCGGATCAACAAACGTTAGGGCAATATCTGCCAGCAGGTTGCCCACAATGAGAATCACCGCCCCCATCATCAAACTAGCCATCACTAAATACAAATCTTGCGCCTGCACCGCTTGCAAAATCAGCCGCCCTAGCCCCGGCCAGTTGAAATAGTTCTCGGTAATGAAGGCCCCTGCCAAGATGTTGGCAAACTCAAATCCCAGCAGCGTAATCATCGGATTCATCGCGTTGCGCACTGCGTGCACGTAAATCACGCGATTTTCGGGCAGGCCCTTGGCGCGGGCCGTACGGATATAATCTTGCCGCAGCACGTCTAATAGCTGGCCGCGCATAATGCGCTGCAGACCGGCATAGCTCGTCACACTCAGAGCCAGCGTTGGCAAAACCAAGTGCCAGGCCACATCAAGCATTTTGCCAAACCAGTTGAAGTCTTCGTGGTTGATGCTGGTGATACCGCCAATGGGAAACAGCGGGGCCGTAATTTGCGCGAAAAACAGCAGCAGCAAACCGGTGATGAGCGTTGGCACGCCCTGTCCCAAGTAGCTCACTACCCGCAAGAACTGATCGATAAAGCGGTTTTGCTTCACTGCCCCGACGATACCGAGGGGAATGGCGATCGCCCAAGTCACGATAATGGACGACACCGACAACAACAGCGTGTTGGGAATCCTTTCCCATAGCACTGCGGCTACGGGGCGCTGATAGGCAAAACTGGTACCAAAGTTAAAGCGGCTCACCACCTGCCACAGCCAGCGAAAGTATTGCTCCCAAACGGGACGATTGAGGCCAAATTGTTCTTCGAGCTGTTGAATGGTTTCGGGGGACACCTGCGGATCTTGGCGGTAAAGATCTAAAAAATCGCCCGGTGACAGCTGAATGACAAAAAAGCTGAAAATCGACGCCAAAAACAACGTCAAAATCGCCTGCAAGACTCGCTTAAAGACATAAAGGCTGGTTTCACTCAGCAAAAAGTTTTGCGCGAGGTACCAGACTTCGACAGGCGATCGCTGCGGGCGAGAAGGTTGAGACGGCGTCATACGACTAAAAAGGGGGTAATGCCCCCCATATTAAAACCTGTCGTCATTATTAGGGAATCTATGACTGGCTAAATTAGTTGCAGGCTCCAGTTGATAGCTAGGGCAATCATGTCTGACTCAAAAGTTTTAGCTGTGAGTAGAGGACGCGCTCTAATATTGCACCAGGCTGATAATGGGGACTTCGGGCAGCTTCTTACGCCCGCTCAAATCAGCTAGCTCCACCACAAAGCCAAAGCCCGCCAGCACCGCATCCGTTTTTTGAATCAGCTCAGCGGTGGCCAGCGCCGTGCCCCCTGTCGCGATCAGGTCATCCACCACCACCACGCGACTGCCGGGCGCAAACGCATCTTGATGCAATTCGAGCTGATCAGAGCCATATTCCAGCGCGTAGGCAGCTGAGTGGGTAGGGCCGGGCAACTTGCCAGGCTTACGCACCGGTGCAAAGCCCACATTGAGGCGAGCGGCCAAAGGCATGCCAAAAATAAATCCCCTCGACTCAATACCGACCACATAATCAGGGCGCATCGTTAAACACTGCGTCTCTAACAAATCGAGCGTATGTTTGAGGGCCGCTGGATTGCCCAATAAGGTAGTGATGTCTTTAAAGGAAATTCCCGGTTTAGGAAAGTCAGGAATTTCGCGAATCAGCTGCTTGAGATTCATGAAGGTGGGCAGGGTAGAAAGAGGATGGGGCAAAAGTCATCGCCATCGTATCACTGCAGTTGATTAAGCAGGCCTTAGGAACCAGGGAATTAACTCTGATCAACGGGCAATGCTGAAGAAGCCCAGAGAGGTTCTCCCAAATAGGGTTTCCAGTCAAGGAGAGCAACCGCGATCGCTCAAGCATCACTTTCGGGCGGTGGATCAGCTGGCAACGCTGAAGAAGCCAAAAGAGGTGCTCCAGAATAGGGATTTCCAGTCAAGGAGAGCAACCGCGATCGCTCAAGCATCACTTTCGGGCGGTGGCGGTGCTGCAAAGTTTTCAAACCAACCCTGTCGCCAGAAAAAGACCACCAAAATGATTGAGATGGCCGCCATCACGCCCAAACACAGCGGATAGCCCCAATACCAGTCGAGTTCTGGCATATTGAAGGGCGATTCACTGGTGTCAAAATTCATGCCATATACCCCAGCAATAAAGGTCAGGGGAATAAAGATGGTGGAGATCACCGTAAGTAGCTTCATGACATCATTCATCCGGTTGCTAACCGACGACAGATACACATCCATTAGGCTTGATGACACCTCACGATAGGTCTCTAAAATGTCCAAGATCTGAATGATGTGGTCATAGACGTCTTGCAAATAGATGCGATTTTCTTGGGTCAAAAAGTCGCTGCCATCGCGAATCAGAGTGTTAATCACCGTGCGCTGGGGCCAGATATAGCGACGCAGCATCAGCAGTTCGCGGCGCAAGTCAAGAATCTTTTCCAAGGTATTGCGGCTGGGACGCATGACGACTTCTTCTTCCAGCTCTTCAATATATTCGCCGTACTGCTCTAACACCGGAAAATAGCCGTCCACGATATTATCCAGCAGCGTGTAGGCCAAATATCCGGCCCCCCGCTGGCGTACAAAACCCAAGTTGCGCTGAATGCGATCGCGCACCGGGTCAAAGCAGTCCCACAAGCTTTCCTCTTGCAGGGTGAGCAGCAAGTGATGGCGAATGATAAAGCCCACCTGTTCTGGACTAAAGCCGAGCCACTTTTTAGACGGGCACACCATATGCACAATCATCAACAGATGATCTTCATAAAATTCCAGCTTGGGCCGCTGCGGCACATTTACCACATCCTCTAGCACGAGGGGATGCAGGCGAAAGGTACTGCCAATCTGCTGCAAGATCGCCTCAGTGCCTAACCCCCTGACGTCGAGCCAAGCCACCATGTTTTGTTCTAAATAGGGCAAACATTCTTCTGGCGACTGCAACTTTTTGCGCACGGCCTGATCGGCATCAAAACTAATGAAGGCCAGCTCTGTGGGTGCGGCATCGTCGGGAATATTGAGCGTGCCGGGAATGCTCCCCGGCGCATCATAGTTGAAGTCCAGCAGGCTGATTTCTTCTTCGTCCGACTCGCCATTCATAAACGGGAGTTTGCCTTGCACGGGGTTCCGTGTCGGTTTGCCCAGCCAAGTTTTGCCGCGCCTGCGTTTCTTACCCATACCGCCACCTTCGTGTGTTCGTTTTGAGCATAAAAGGTGTTTAAGCGATGCGGGTCTTTTGATTTCGATCAGAGATAAACCCTGAAGAAATGTAACGGAGGTGGCACATAGGGACGGGGCATTGAGAGAACTAAATCAACTCTTTGGGCAAGAGACTTATCCGCCAATGGCGGCCCGTGCGGAATGGTC
>CALCPB010000687.1 GCA_937897665.1 uncultured Halomicronema sp.
TCAAGAGTGGCACTCATGAAGAGTGGAAGAAATATGTCATTGGGGTTTAAACCCTTCCCTCATGACGTTTCAGGTCATGACTGGGGAAGCAGGTCGCCCTTGCGGACACTCTCTAAGCAGCGTGGCGATCGCTTCGGCCCTCAGCGGTTTTGAAAAATAGTAGCCTTGGCCAAATTCGCTCTTTAGTTCTTTCAATAGATAGAGCTGCAGTTCGAGTTCGATACCTTCAGCGGTAACATCCATCCCGAGCGTTTGAGCTAAGGCCGTAATGGTGCGCACAATTTCTAAGCTGTCGGCTTCTAAGTGCATGCGGCTGACAAATGACTGATCGATTTTCAAGTTATCAATGGGCAAACGGCTGAGATAACTCAAAGACGAATAGCCGGTGCCAAAATCATCAATGCTCAACTGGATGCCGCGCTGACGGATTTGCCTGAACACATCAATAGCCTGGGCCGTTTGTTCGACCAGCGTCGACTCCGTCACCTCTAAGCGCAAATAGTGACCAGCGAGGCCAACGGTTTTCAGAATCTGATCGAGCTTTGACAACAGCATCGGGTCCCACAGCTGCGATCCGGCGACATTGACATTGACCCGTAAATGCTGAAAGCGCGGCGCAATCTGTTGCCACTGCCTTAAATGACGACAAGCTTCGGTCAACACCCATTCCCCCAAAGGAATGATAAAACCAGTCTCTTCAGCGATGGGAATAAATTCGGCAGGGCTGATGACCCCCTCTTGGTAATTGCGCCAACGCACTAAGGCTTCAAACCCGACAATCGCCTCGGTTTTGAGCGCCACAATCGGTTGATAAACCAGCTCAAATTCGCGGTTTTTGAGGCCAATATGCATGTCATGCTCTAGCTTGAGCCGCCGGATCAAACGAGCGTGCATTTCTAAATCAAACAGCTCATAGCTGGACTGGGGGCTTTCTTTAGCGCGATACATAGCAATATCGGCATCACGCAGCAAATCGAGACCAGCAGTGTAGACCGTGGTGGCGATCACAATGCCGATGCTGCAGCCAGTAAACAAAGTTGTGCCGCTGATTTTTACCGGCTGGCTCAAGGCCGCTTGAATTTTTTGGACTCTGGCAATCGCCTCAACGGTGGTATCGACATCGTCTAATAAAATCGTGAACTCATCGCCGCCTAAGCGAGCCACAGTATCCCCCGCATTCACACATCCCAAAAGTCGATTGGCGACCTCGATCAAGAGCTGGTCGCCGGCCGCGTGCCCCAAGCTATCGTTGACAACTTTGAAGCGGTCTAAATCTAAAAACAGCACGGCAAAGCCGTAGTCTGGCGAGCGATGCTTCCGCGCTAAGGCAGTTTCGAGACGGTCGACAAACAGCGTCCGATTCGGCAGTTGGGTCAAGCCGTCGTGCAGTGCATCGTGAATGAGTTGTATCTCAGCTCGTTTGCGATCGCTGATATCGGTCACTAGTCCCTCTATTCGAATGGAGGCCGTATCGTCTTCACCCACCACGATGTGGCTCCGATTTTTAACCCATCGCACCTGCCCGGTCGGCCAAACAATGCGATATTCAATGTCAATGCTGCCACGACTGGTAATGCTGTTCATACACTCAACCACTTCGGGGCGATCGTCAGGATGAATCACCTCAACCCAAAGTCGGCTGTCCTTTAAAAAGTCTTCTAATGGCCGGTGATAAATCTTCACCGCCGCCGGATTGAGATACAAAATCTGAAAGGGCTCAATTGCCGCTGACCAGACAATATCTTGCAAAGTCTCTAAGATATTTTCCAGCCGTTCTTCACTGGCTTTGAGGCGATTATGCACCGTTTTTAGCTGCAGTGTACGTTTAACGACCCGCTGTTCTAAATCACTGTTGACTTCATTTAAATGCTTCCGGGTGGTTTGGACTTCCAGTTGATTACGAATTCTCAGCAGCGTTTCTTCGATTTCAAAGGGCTTAGTCAGATAATCAACCCCGCCCACCTCAAAAGCTTTAACTCGATCATCAGCGGCTTTCGAAGTACTAACAAAAATAATGGGAATATGGTGAGCTTGCAACGTTGATTTGATTTGAAGGCACACTTCATATCCATCCAAACCAGGCATGTGAGTATCAAGCAAGATCAAATCAGGCAACAGAGCGGGAATCAATTCCAAAGCCATCGCCCCATCGCCCACACAGTAAGCGTCATAACCTTGTTCGCGTAGAATTGCCCCGATAGCTTTTCGATAAAAAGTCGAATCATCCACTAGCAATATTTTCTTTCTTTGAGGCATTTCTGAGGCAAGATGCGTAGTTCCCTGGTCGCCAAAGTTTTCCATATATAAAGAATTCAAGATAGATGTCAGTATTTTTGATTAATTGAGTCCACCTAGCATCACAGTTCAGGTCAGCAAATATCGCTTTACCGATTGAATAGTGGAGTGAAGTTTTTCGAGAAAAAACCATGCTTTAATTGGGCAGCTTATACTTGATTGCCCAAAAAACCAGTAAATGATGTCGATCTAAGACTTTTTCTTCAGGACTTCAAGTATTAGGCAGAGTGGAAACTGAGCTCAGCTGCTTTGAGAGGCTCAATCACATCTCCTTAAAAATCGAAATTTGTATTGTCTAAACTAGCATTAGCTTAGTCTAAGTTTGCAGGTAGCAACAAGCTATTATAATCTCAAAGATTTCGATCAAAAACTGACAAGAATACGCTTGACAAAGCCGAATATCTTCATAGCCCAATTAAATTAGCTGGTTGAATTGGACAGTAAAATCGGCCCCTCTCTGCTCTGAGACAGTTGATAACCTGCAGGTCTAGTAAACACCCTGGCAACAGACCGGATTTATCCGAGTTGTTTGAGTAATGCCGGCAAGCGCGCCTTTTCCACAACGTAAACATGCTGCACCTGGCTAATCGAGGCGGCAACGTGAGCCTGCGAGAAAGCCACTATCGGCGTCACGAATCGCCAGTCTCGCTGCTGTTTGAGCACCGAAGCTTGTCGCTTCACCTGTTTGAGAAAATCCTTCTCAAAAGCATATTTTTGTTGCCCCATCATGCGATAGAGCCGCTGCCCATCCGTCACTACGCGACCGCGATGAGATTTGACGTCGATCGCATAGGCGTTGTGGCGAGGTGATCGACACACCACATCGGCATCGCCCAGCCCCTGACCCAAACGAACGTTGTACTCAATCTGCCAGCCAGAGGCGGTTAAGCCAGCAAGGGCGATCGCAATGTCCTCTTCTCCTTTGGCACCTTGGTCAGCGTGATTGGCTCGCCGCCACCAATAGAGGCCGTTGGCGATCGCCCCCAAACTCGCCATCACCAACATGAGGTAAAAGACAGGGGGCACCTCAAGACGGCGAGACGCTTGAGCACTGCTGAAGGAAAGAAGAGCAAGTAGGGTGCCAAACATGTGGGGCAACATGAAGGGCAGCAATAATAAAAAACCAGCTGAACCAAAAGAGATAACGGCTTTGAACCGGCGCTTCAGGGCTAAGTCGCGAATATTCTGTCCGGCTTTGCGCGAGGATGGCTTCATGAGGTTTGGGGCTGCCGGGCTGGCGAAGGGCGATCGCGGGCCTCAGCTTACCACTTTGCCCCCTATCATGAGATTTAACGGCTCAATACTTACCTGCTGGCTTGAGGGAGGTATTTAACACAGACCGCCAACGGCCTCTGGTTAATCTTGCGCTGCAGGTAGGACGGAAAGCGCTCAGGAATGTAATACGAATTAAGCCATTGCTTGAACTGATCAAGTGCAGCAATGGGATAAATGTAAGTCCTGACAGCGCCCATAGGCATGAGCCGCAGGGGAGCAGTTGACTCCCGCTGACGACGCGGAAAGCGCTCTCCGTAAAGCTCCCATAGTTTTTGAGTATCCCAATATCGACTCCAAGCCTGCTCAATACTGACATGCGAGATCGCCTGAGAACCGAGGAGCAAACCGGTTTGCATCGATCTCAGCTTAACGGCTGAAATAGCCTGAACAACGCTGAAATAGTTGGTGGCAATGTCATCCGGCGAGGGGCGATCGCGAACAGGCCTTTGGGGGGCACTCGCGACTTTTGGGGGCTGATAACCGGTGGCTTCGTAGATAAATTGCGGCAGCTGCTTTTCACTCAGAATGCGGAGGCTATTGCGGGCGTCTTCTTTGTTGGCTTCAAAGCAGTAGTAGTCTAAAAACGCCATGCAGACTTGGTAGGGATAGGCACTGACGTTAGCTTTGCCCGCAAATTTAACGCCGTCAGGCACTCTCACAAACAGGCGATCGCCTTGATAGCCATAGGTCGCCAACAGGGTCGCCATTTTGCCGGCGCGATATCTGTCGCCGATTTGGGGCGTCAGTTCCCCCCAGCCGACTAAGGTGCTGTTAGAAATTCCACAAGCTTTTGCCAGCCCACGCCCTGATAGAAAGGGCATCCCATCTGGCAAAACCCCCACTTCAATCGGCAAGCCTGAGACTTCGATGGATTGGGTGACTTCGAGGTGGGTAGGCAGCAGGTTCTGACTAGGCATCGTTTTAAGCTGATTTGCTGTTAAGCCGCAACAGACATCCCGATGAGCGCGATTGCTAATCTGACTAAGGATGCCGCCACATATAGAGGCATGCCAGTAGTTTACCGCCTTTCAAGCGGATATCTAGCGTATTTATATGTTTCCACTGCCCACACCCGCAGCGATTTATCATTGAGAGTGTGGCGCGAACCTCATGGGGGATTGCTCTGCAACAAGTGAGTATTGAACCGATCGAACCGATAGATCCAACAATCAGGCGCGACAACCTTTCTGAGCAGACATGAGGGATGTCTGAAAACGGATATTTGCATCCTCAGAGCATCAGGATCAAAACCGTGTAGAGAGCGGCGCCGCTGACAAAAGACCCAAAGCAGCTTTTTTGTTCGTCTGGTAACTCCCGCTTCAGAATATTGAGGATGATGCTGCCAGCGAGAAACGACCAGATCAAAGAAATGGCTGCTTCGTTCAGTTCAATCGTTTGGCCCGCGATCGCCCCCACCATAATCGCCGCCGTCAATAGCCAGCGTCCTTGGCGGTCATAGAGAGTTTGGTGATGCTCTCGCAAGTTGTGGTCAATGATAAAAAAGTGCAGCGCCACCGCCACAAAAAACAGGATGCACTCAAAGATGCTGTGGGCGGCTAAATCCTGGAGCAGGTAGCCAAAAATCCCGTTTAATACGGCAAAAGCTGTGGTGTGAATCCAAAACACCGCCGTGCCAGTACTGTCATCTTGGTGAGTTTGGCGATTCCAGCGGCGAGAGGTGAGCGCCACAATATCGAGACCATAAAAAACGAGCAATCCCAGCAGGGCCAAGACGTACACATGATTTTCTAGATACGCCACCATCGAAATGGCCGAATGTGCCAGTTCTGCTTGGGCGTGGCTGAGTTCTGGAAAGATCTCGAGAAAGACATAACCAATCGAAACGCCCCCGGCAAAGGAAATCCATCGATGCTCAGGGACAAACGACAAAACATTCAGTTTTGAGGCGAAAGCATGAATCGAGGCTAAGCCAATGGCTAAAACTAGACCTGGCCCTTGCATGATGAATTGCCTCTTAAGGCTAAATCGACAAACCACCGCTCACATAGGCGGCCATCTTGGCCTCACAGTAGTCAATTTTGACGCTGAAGCAGGGCTTTTTCACAAAAATAAATTTTTACGCAAAAGTGCATTCAACCGGTTTCAGTCACTAAATTGATTGATTTATTGGCAAAAAGATAGCGGCAAAATCATTTTTATCGACTTAATCCAGAATATTGAGCAGCAGTGTTGCTTTTTTCTGATATTAGTTAAACCAGTAATAAACGGCGATCGCCCACTTAATCTAGAACAGCGACTGGGTCATAGCGCTATTGAGAACCGAGAAGATTTGCCGCCCAATTCCACAGCAATGTGACAGGTAGCCGCATCGCCTATTATTAAACCTCGAAAGCTCATTTTGCTCGCTTGAGAACTACTCAGATTCGGCGTCTCACCATCGACTGCCGAGAATAATGAACATCGAGCTTACTCAATTTATTATATAGATATAAATAAAGGCATATTCAATATTGCCAAAACTTAGTTGCGCATCCTATACCAATATTTTTTAATGGGTGCATAGACTCTGTTGGGCACGGCAAATGATTCCTGAAGGTCATCATCTTGAGACACGCTTAAAGAAAGATAAATCCTCTGCACCAAAACGCGGCCCAGGCGTAATTGTCTTACGGACAATCGCTGTAAGCGTTTCTGTGCCTTTGACTTTTACACTTGTGGATACACTTCTTGGCTTTGATCCTGCAATCAATATAGGCGTTCAAGAAAGATCAACAGAGAGCGTACCGGTCAGACCAGACTTGCTTCCTAGGGAGGAATTTAGAACAATTGAAGATTCTGTTCCGAATTCTAGTGAAGAGTCTGAAACGTCTGAAGATTCCCTTCCTGAGATTGACAAAAATTCAGAGATTTCTGAAAATCTTGATACTGACTCTAATCAAGAATCTGAGCCAGAAAAGCCTTTGGCAGAGTCTAACTCAGATGAGAGATCATCAGAAAACTTAAGGGAGCATTGGGTGCAAATCCCTCGATACTGCAATGGACTCTATGCTGGAAGTGCAAATTTCCGAGCTTCTCCGTCACTCTTACCGTCGGAGATTAAGGGCGTTGTTATCGTGGGTCAATGGGTTTCACTCACAGGGCAGACGGCCTATGGTGACGGAATACTTTGGTATGAATCCGTCAATCAAAAAGCTTTAAATGCCTCTGCTGAGCCAGAGGCTCGAAATCAGCTCAATGCTGGTCAACCTGGATGGATAGCAGCTTGCTTTGTTGGTTAAACTTTGGCACTTAGATAACAATAGTTTCTGTCGTAATTCTCTAAATTACCGAACACTAGAGAGTTACTCAAAAACAGCTTTCTCGATGAATCGGTGGCTGCTGCTTATTGCACCGGTAAACGATCGCCTCTCAGTGGTCAGACACCAATACCAATGCAAGTGGCGGAAAAACTAAGACGGCACCTCTAGCAGTAGGCGCTGGTGGCAAGTCCAGGAGCGATCGGGGTGTTGCTGATAAAACCGAAGTTCCCACGTGACGGTTGCTTGAGCGTCAACCAAATCCGTAGCCAGTGATTTGAGGCACTCAGCCTGCTCTGGCGCAAAGCCATAAGCCAGACTCAAATGCAGCCAGTCTTTGGGGCGCAGGGGCGACTTACGAGTGGGTGAGGTGGCCGTACAGACAAAATCGAGCACCAGCTTTCTTAACCAGTCGGATGAGAGTTCTAGGCCGTACCAATCGGGACGAAAGGTGAGGGTTTGCACTTCGAGCGGTGGGGTTGGCTGCGATCGCCGCAATCGCTTGAGCGATCGCTCAAGCGATTGCGTGTATCGAGGCATGGCACTGCTGACATCTTCAAAAAAGCCCGTCAGGGTGCAGTGGGGCATATAGTCATGGGCGGTATTGGGGCCGCAGCGATGACGACTTTTGTCGAAATACGTCTCGAGCTGAGTCGCTAACTCACCCACTGGGCAGGCATACACAATGAATCTAGACATTAATGACATCGATCGCATCGGAGGGGTCACCTCCGCCTAGCAGCAGGTCGTTATGTTCACAAATCGCCTAGTAGACTGCGGCACCCGAGGCAAACTGAAATACGAGCCAGGGCATCAACGTCCCCCCATAATCCTCAAAAGTCCAAAAGATCATGCCCGTATCCAAGGAGCTGTGCAGTTATGCTCAACCCCAGTCTCCCTCGGGCGGGGGCACCTGTGGATTAGAACAGTCTTAGCCTTAACTGTGGCCCGGCGGAGATGCGATCGCACCGCCCCGACTCGTTAGCTCAAAATGCCAGTCATTGTTGACCCCAATCAAGGC
>CALCPB010000688.1 GCA_937897665.1 uncultured Halomicronema sp.
ATTCCTCGGCATCTTTGGCGTGACCTTGTTTAGGAGACGGGCAATGAAAACTTTGGTACTCGGACTGTTGTTAAGCGTTTGGCTAGCGTTTGGCAATGCCTCAGCCGCTTGGGCCCACGCCGTGCAGACCGACTACTTTGTTGATCTCTTTGCCGCTGAGCTAGCGCTAGAGTTTACGGCCAGCTTTAGCACCGGTGAGCCGATGGCCGAGGCGGCGGTGCTGGTTTACACGCCCGACGATCGAGAGACGCCTTGGGAAGAAGGCCAAACCGATGCGACAGGCCACTACACGTTTAAGCCCGCCCCGGAACAGGCAGGCGATTGGCGCATTGAGTATAAGCAGGGAGGCCAAGAAGACAATCGCTTTGAGCCGGTGGATGATCTGGGCATCGAATACCAAAACATCAGCCACGGCGGCAATCGCGACGTGCATTTCGGCGATCGCTTCCGCGAAGCCATTGCCCTCTTCTCTGCCGCGAGCGTCGGCGCATTTGCCATCGTCTTTCAGCGCAAACTGATCAAAAGTTAAGCCCAGCTGCTGGCTCAGCAGAGCCTACACCTGGCAGTTGCGCATTAGTGCGACAATCCAGCTTGGACAAAGTGTTTGTCGTAAGCGAGTGCTTCAGACAGCCCCAGCTCTTGCATGATGTTGAAAGAGGCACAGTCGGTCTGGCTCCACTGCTTGTCTCTTCGGCTGTTGTACAAATCAAAAGCTTGCTCAAACTGTTCGCTAGTTTGTGAAACGATAGTGACGTTTTTGAATGAGCGCAAATCTGTAATGAGTTGAGCTGCCATATCTCGAAACAACTCACCGCGCTTTGAGAAATCATTCAAAACTTCTGTCAGCACGACTTCACTCGTCAAAATATGCATTGGCTGCAAAGTCCTAGATAGATACTTTGCCTTTTGATGCAAGTCGTCATTAGAGCTTAAAAGTGCAACCCAGTACCCTGTGTCAGCAAACACAACTCTCACGTATCGTTCCTGAATTGCTGATAATAATCAAAGTTTCGAGCTAAGTCTGTGGGCACCTTTTGCCACTCTTCATCGGGAACCATTGCTGATAGTTGAGCAGCTAGCTCCCAAATAGGCATTTCGTCAGGATCATATGCGAAATCATCCAACCGAAAATTGACGGATGCAGTTTTAGTTTGATTGGCAGGATACGTTGCGCTTTGACCAGTTGGAGGGAACGCATTGGCGGTCAGTGGAGGGGGCTGTAGAGAGGCAGTCTGTTCTTGGTTGGACATTAGACCAGGTTCAATACTTTCTGGTTGAACCACCTGTTCTATCTCCATTGAACTGTCTGAGGTTGTCTTAGAATCCTGGTCTGGCGGGAGCAGGTGTTTTGCCCCTTCAGAAGGCGGCCCGGCTTCGATAAAAACGCTCAATAGTCGCACAACTGCTTCCAGCTGGTCTTGAGGTAGCTGGTCGAGTAGAGCAATAGCAGCTTGGCGCAGATTACTTGTCGTCATGCGATCGCCGATTCCAGGTATAGCCTCATCGTAACCACCCAACCTCGGTCCCCCCAAAAAGGCCGTTAAACCTATTTTACAGATGCTTTGGGCTGAAAGGTCGAGCCCGCACTGGCAAAGCTGACCAGCGCGATCGCCATGACCATGCGTAGACTTAGCTGCTCGCCTAACACCAAGAGCCCAACCACGGATGCTACTGCCGGTTCTAAACTCATCAACACGCCAAAGACTTTGACGGGCATTTGTCGCAAGGCCGCCATTTCCAGCGAGTAGGGCAAGGCCGACGACAACACGGCTACCGCCAGCCCCAGAAGTAAGACCGAAGGATTCAGCAGATGGGTTCCTTCAGCCGCGATGCCAAAGGGCACGACCGCGATCGCCCCCACAGTCATTGCCAACGCCGTGCCTTCACTACCGGGAAACGCCCGAGCGACTCGATTGGCCAGCACAATGTAAGCGGCCCAACAGCTCCCTGCCAGCAGCGCCAACGTGACGCCGAGGGGATGCAGCGCCCCCCCTCCCACCGGTGCCAGCAGCAGTACGCCCGCCGCTGCCATAGCGACCCACAGCCAGTCTCGCCGACGCTGCGAGTGAAACAGCGCGACTCCCAGCGGCCCCACAAACTCTAATGTCACCGCCGTGCCAATGGGAATGTAGGCGATCGCACTGTAAAACAGCGTATTCATCAGCCCCATTGTGAGCCCGAGTAGTGCCAAGCCCCCACAGTTACGCAGCGAATAGTGGCGCCAGCGAGGCCGCACCAGCACCAGCAAAACCACTGCCCCCACCCCCAATCGCAGGCTCACCACCCCGAGCGGGCTTACTTGGGCAAACAGCCCTTTGGCGATCGCCGCCCCGAAGTGAATAGAGGCCATCGACAGCAAAACTAACCAACCCGGCGATCGCCAGGACGGCACCGAAGACGACTGTGACACAACAGTTCCCAATGAAATGGATAGATATCCTTGACGGTACCGCAGGGATGTCGTCGGCATCTAGCGATGCTGTCGATGTCCCCCATGCCTGCTTCTCATACAGTGTGAACGGCGATCGCCCTTGATCGAAATCTGCCGTCCCATGACGATGCCTTGTAAACTTATATAAAGCCAAGGCGCTGCTGCCGGTAGCGTCAACCTTTACGAGATTTCTCGCTATGTCTGTTGTGACCGCTGACACCATTATCGATTGCACTTGGCCCTGGCAGGGGTTGCCGATTCGGTATCAAAAGGCGGGCACGACCGGCGCACCGATACTGCTGATTCATGGATTTGGCGCTTCGAGTGACCACTGGCGCAAAAACTTGCCCATGCTGGCGGAGACCAATCAGGTCTACGCGATTGACTTGATTGGCTTTGGTAAATCAGTGAAGCCCTCGCCCGGCGCTCCCATCACCTACACGTTTGAAACCTGGGGCCAGCTGGTGGTAGATTTTTGCCGCGACGTGATTGGCGAAGCGACATTTCTAGTCGGCAACTCCATCGGCTGCATTGTGGCAATGCAGGCAGCCGTGATGCAGCCAGAACAGGTACGGGCAATCGCCATGCTCGATTGTTCTTTGCGACTGCTGCACGATCGCAAGCGCTCGACTCTGCCCTGGTATCGCGGTGCCCCGACACCGCTCTTTCAAGCCCTGCTGGGGATTCGCCCCCTGGGTCACTTCATTTTCTCTCGACTG
>CALCPB010000689.1 GCA_937897665.1 uncultured Halomicronema sp.
GGGCGATGCTGCTGGCTGCTTACGTTGATCTCTCCAAGTGGTCACTGCAGGCCGCTTAGCTTCTAATAACTGCAGTTCGATCAGCTCACTCCAGATGGCTGAAATTCCTCTCTGACAGGCTGTTCGGTGCTGACTGGCGACCTTTGCAGGCCATCGGGTCTGGCCCTTCTTAAAGTAGGGGGCTGCTCCATTTGCCGCGATCGCCCTGAGCCCGAATTTTCCTTGCCGTGCCAGCCTCTGATTAACCGTCTTTAATAGTTTCACCATGCCCCCAACTGTCTCCGTTGACTCGCCAACCTTCTCACCTGAAGTCCATCGGGTGCTGTCACAATCCAAACCGGTCTGGACGCCCTGGACGATTCTGGGGGTGATCGTGACCTTGGGCGTCTTGGTCTACTCGGGCATGGTCAGCGATTTGAGCTTTGTCGAGCTGTTTGAGGGAATCGGCTCGATGGCCAACTTGATCGCCAAATTCTTCCCGCCCGATTTCACCCGCTGGGTCAATTACTTCGCCGCCACCATCGAAACGATTGCCATGGGCATTTGGGGCACGCTGTTGGCGGTGATTGTCGCCATTCCGCTATCAATTTTGGCCTCGCAAAATATCTGCCCCAATTGGATTGTGTTTCCGGTGCGGCGGCTGCTCGATGCGATGCGCGCGATCAATGAGCTGGTGTTTGCTCTCATTTTCATTGTGGCGGTCGGATTGGGGCCATTTGCCGGGGTGTTAGCGCTGTTCGTGCACACGGCAGGCACCCTGGGCAAGCTGTTTTCTGAGGCGATCGAATCAATTGAGCCGGGGCCGGTGGAGGGCATTCGAGCCACCGGTGCGAGCAAGGTACAAGAAGTGATTTTTGGTGTCATTCCCCAGGTTATTCCCTTGTGGACGTCCTATACTCTCTATCGGTTTGAGGCGAATGTGCGATCGGCTTCGGTATTAGGCATTGTCGGTGCCGGTGGCATTGGCGTGACGCTCTATCAAAACTTCCGGTCGTTTAACTATCAGAATGTCTGCGCTATCTTAATCATCTTGGTGGTGACCGTCAGCGTGATCGATACGATTTCAGCGCGCATTCGTAACCATTTTGTGTAATTCACGTTAGGGCGATGACTGACCTATGGGATTTGAATGGGCACTTTTCCTGCTGTTGGGCTTAGGGGTGGGCACGCTGAGCGGGCTAATTGGCATCGGTGGCGGCGTTTTGATCACTCCGGCGTTGGTTTACTTGTTTGGCTTTTCTCAACATTATGCTCAGGGCACGACGTTGGCCCTATTGGTGCCCCCGATCGGGCTGTTAGGCGCGTGGACGTATTTTGAACAGGGCTACATCGATGTGCGCGCCGCGAGCTTCATTTGCCTGGGGTTTGTATTTGGCGGACTCATCGGCGCCAAGTTTGCCGTCGATTTGCCTGAGCAGTTTTTGCGGCGGGCCTTTGGCACCTCCATGATTCTGTTGGGCCTGAAGATGGTGATCCGCTAGTCGCTAAGGGGGATAACACTGCGATCGCTCCCCGGCATCCAGAACCCTGAGGGAGCCGTTTGCCACGACTGCCGCTGCGGCGACATGAGGCGACAAACCGGGCCTGCCGCCATCGTCAAGATGGTTTGGCAAGTGAGATCGCGAGCATAGAGGAGGCGTCCTAGACGTCTAGACAAATTTGGGGCAAAGGGCTAGGCTACGGCTGCTGGCCTGACCGCACTGTGACACTTCTGGATATTTTGGCCATGATTGAACAGGTTTACACAAATTATCGGTTGCAGTTACCCGATCAAGAGGTGGTCGGGACGCTGACAGTGCGCGATGGGCTGATCGCCGATATTCAGCCAGGGGTCGTAGCCCACGGGCAAGATGGCGACGGTCAGTATTTGCTGCCGGGTCTGGTGGAGCTGCATACCGATAACTTTGAGCAGCGCCTCGCGCCCCGCCCTAAGGTCAAGTGGCCGATCGCCCTGGCGGCGGTCTACCACGATCGCGATCTGGCGGCAGCGGGCATTACGACGGTGTGCGACGCGATCGCCGTCGGGGATATTACGCCCACATCGATGCGGATGACCCAGTTTGACCCGATGATTCGCGCCATTCACGAGGGGCAACTGGCCGGGCGCTTAGCGGTTGATCATCGCCTACACCTGCGCTGTGAGCTGGGCTATAACCAGGTGCATGAGGTCACGGCCACCTATGCCGATCATCCGCTCTTAGCCCTGATCTCCCTGATGGATCACACCCCCGGCCAGCGACAGTTTGTGCAGATCGACAAGTATAAGGAGTATTACCAGGGCAAGCATGGGGTCACGGCGGAAGCCATGGACGACTTTATTCGCGATCGCATCACTGCGCAACAGCATCACGCCGCCGACAATCGCCGCGCCCTGGTCGAACTGGCCGCTAAGCACCAAATTTGCCTGGCCAGTCACGACGACGCCACCCCCGAGCACGTGCAAGAAGCGGTGCAAGATGGGGCCAAAATTGCGGAATTTCCCACTACGTTGGCCGCAGCTAAAGCCGCTCATAGCCAGGGTCTAAAGGTGTTGATGGGGTCGCCCAACCTGATTTTGGGCGGTTCGCACTCCGGCAATGTCTCAGCGATGGAGCTGATTGCTGCGGGCCTGGTGGATATTATTTCCTCTGACTATGTGCCCCAAAGCCTACTGCAGGCAATGTTTACCATTGCTCAACAACAGGCCCAACCGCTGTACGAAATCGCCCGGCTGTTCACAATTAATCCGGCTCAGGCGATCTGTCTAGCGGGCGATCGCGGCAGTTTGGCGATCGGCAAGCGAGCGGATTTAGTCACCCAGCCGCACGAAGGCGTCGCCCCTAGAGTCACATCTGTCTGGCGGCAGGGCCAGCGCGTGGCCTAAAGCCGCTGCCGACGATGATTATGATGCTGTTTTAGGCGGTCTGTAAGCTGGCCGATCAGCTTGCCGTTGCCGCTGAAGCCTGACTTGTGATTTGCTTGGCGATGTGAACGAGGGCGTCACCCTGATGGATTAACGGATTTTGCGTGTGACTGATTACCCAGCCCTCAACTGGACTTCGCACCGGAATCGGCATATCACCAAAGGCATCCGTG
>CALCPB010000690.1 GCA_937897665.1 uncultured Halomicronema sp.
CCAAATGGCTGCAGCGGAACTGATGTTGTCGGGCTGCACCACCGCCAGCGACCACAGCTATCTCTTTCCAAACGACTGTACCCTAGATGATGAGATTCGGGCTATTCAAGCCATTGGGCTGCGCTTTCAAGCCAATCGCGGCAGCATGAGCATCGGTGAGAGTAAAGGTGGCTTGCCCCCCGATCACTTGGTGGAATCAGAAGCTTTTATTTTGCGTGATTCTCAGCGTCTAATCGAGCAATATCACGACAACGATCGCTATTCGATGCTGCGCATCACCCTGGCACCCTGTTCACCCTTTACCGTCTCCCAAGATCTGATGCGCGAGTCCGCCGCAATGGCCCGCGCTCATCCAGGCGTACGGCTGCATACCCACTTGGCCGAAAACGTCAGCGACGTCAACTATAGTCTCGAAAAATTTGGCCAGATTCCGGGGGAATATGCCGAGTCAGTCGGCTGGTTGGGAGACGATGTGTGGCACGCCCACTGCGTCAAGCTCAGCGATCACTCCCTGACCAAATTCAGTGAGACCGGCACCGGGGTGGCTCACTGCCCCTGCAGCAACATGCGCCTCGCCAGCGGTATCGCCCCCATCCGCACCATGCTCGACCGGCACATTCCCGTTGGCTTAGGGGTTGATGGTTCCGCTTCCAACGATACCGGGCATTTGATGCAAGAGGCCAGAATGGCCATGTTGGCAGCCCGCGTACGCGACGAAGCTCCTGGTGCCCTGACCGCTCGCGAAGCTTTGGCGATCGCCACCACCGGTGGAGCTCAGGTATTGGGCCGTGACGACATCGGGGCGATCGCCCCCAATATGGCCGCTGACTTTATTGCCATCAATCTTGACCGGCCTGCTCTCGCTGGCGCCAGCTATGACCCGGTAGCAGCCCTATTGTTTTGCCATGTCGACAAAGTTGATTACAGCTTTATCAACGGTCGGCGCGTCGTTGATAAAGGCCGACTTACGACCCTCGACCTGCCAAAACTTATCCAGACGCACCGTCAGGCAACCGAGACCCTAATGAACAGCACGCCGTAGGAGAACATCATTCTCAGAATCTGAGACATGGCTGCGATATCACACAAGCAAGGTCTAATACCGATTCTCTGAAACTGGACTACAGATCTTCCTTTCGGCTCCGCTCAAGGAACGTCGGCTGAGCGAAGTCGAAGCCGACTTGTATGTGTAGCTGTAATTTGTCGAACTGGTATAACTTGAACGAGAGTTGCTAGCTTAGAGTTTCGACTGTCCTCAGCGAATTCGCGCAATCATCTATGAAAATTACGTGAGACTTATCCTTCGTTCTGTGAAGATTACATGAACTGTCGCAACTTAATCCCAGAGTCCTCTCCCCAATTGCACTAGGCTACAAGAGCAGCGAGCTATGGTGAATTGAGCGTCGGTCAAGCATTGGAGGCTCTGATTATTTCCTGAAGTTGTGCAGTTTGAATCGAAGATCTTGAAATGCTGACCAAAGTTTTTTAGTCATCGGGCTTGTGCCGTACTGAGATGCGCTAAAACGGATGGATAAGTAAATGCCGCAATTCGGGATTTTTAGTCTGCCTCAAGGCTTGATGAGCTGTAGAGCACTGGGGAAGTGATTTTAGGGAATTAGGGTTTCGCCATGCAATGGAAAACAATCCTAAATGAGGCCATTGACCGAGCGCGGCAGGGGGATCTCAGCGCCGCAGTTGTGTTATTTGACCAAGCCCTGAAGTTAGAGCCGGGTTATAGCAAAGCCTATTACAATAGAGCTTGCGCTCTTAGTGACTTGGGCCGAGTGCAAGAGGCACTCGCCGATTTTACGGAAGCGCTGCGCCTGAGTCCTGACTACGTCAACGCTCATCTTAACCGCGGTAATCTGCATCGTCAGCTGGGCAATTACGAATCAGCCATGGCCGATTTTGAGGCGGCACTCCAATTTGACCCGACCTCTGCCAAAGGCTACGGCAGCCGCGGTCTCACTTACTTTGCTCAGGCGGCTTATCCTCAAGCTATTAGAGATTTTGATCAGGCGATCGCCTACCATCCCAAATTTGCCAAGGTGTATTTGTGGCGCGGCTGCACATATTTACAGCTCCGAGACTACGACCGGGCGATCGCTGACTTTAATACTGCTCTAACGCACAAACCCAATCTGGCTGACGCTTACCATAGCCGCGGGTTAGCCTATATGAATTTGGGCAACCTCTATCAGGCGATCGCCGATATGAATCAGGCGATCGAGCTCAAGCCCAATTTCACCGAAGCCTATGGCAATCGGGGTTTGCTCCGCCATAAACTAGGCGATACCGACGGCGCCGTCACGGACTATCAGCAGGTAATGACGCTCACAGCAGAGCTATCAACCTCAGCGCCCGCACACCCGCCAGTCAGCGCGGAAGCCGGTCACGGCACCGTCTCGGGGATGACCCAAACCTATGAAAAAACGATCACTTCCGCACCGCAACTGGTAGACATTTACAGCAGCCGCGGTAATCTGCGGGCGGAACTCGGTGATGCCAACGGCGCGATCGCCGACTTTACCAAAGCGCTGGCAATCGAACCCAAAAAATCTCTGATCTATAACAGTCGCGGGTTTCTGCGACTCCAAGCCGGGCAGTTTGAACTGGCCATTCAAGACTTCGACGCCGCGCTACAGCATGACCCCACCTATGCCGAAGCCTATAACAATCGGGGCAATGCTCACTATCAACTCGGTGATGCCGCCCTAGCGCTGCGAGACTTTACCCAAGCCCTAGAACTCAATCCCAACCTCACCGAAGCTTACATCAGCCGTGCCCAGGCGCGTACCACCATGAATGATGCCGAAGGGGCGCTGAACGATTATCAGCGAGCGATGCGCTTGCGCGAGCAGCACTGCGGCAGTTCTTTAACACCCTGAACCGGGCTCGCCATTGCAAAATTGCCTATTCCAGCCAAGGGGCAGAGGAGACAAAAATTTTCCCTGTCATTATGACTCAGACTTAGGACAGGCAACTAGCCATGTATTCGAGGCAGCACTCTGCATCTCCACGCATGACGAGAATGTTGGCCAACATCGCACTAACTGGACTCGTCTTCCTCGGGCCAGATTTCTTCTGAGTCCACATCAATGGTATTGCCAGGCACCTGTTTCTGGCCATCAGCTGGGGACTGCAAATTGGAGGCAGCATCGGCAAAGCGATCGTTCACCTGCGATCGCAACTTGCGGCTACGCTGCTTGACCTGACCAAACACCTGACCAAACTGCGATCGCGCCTGCTCCGTCATCTTTTTAGCTTGCGCCTGCACTTGGTCAGCCACTTCACGGGTGCTGTCCACCACTTCCCGCACGTCTTGACGAGTCTGTGCCGCATCTTGCTGCAGGGCATCCACTAAGCGATCTGGCACGCCAGGCACAAACTGTGGAGCCTCAGCCAGCGCCGTTTGATGCACCATCATCCGCTTTTTGCCCATGCTCACCACGGCCTCAGGCTGAAACGTATAGAGGCCATCGGCCAAACCCTGCCAGCCCGGAGCAGTAAAGAGGTATTGCGTGATAGCGCCAGTCGGCAAATCGAGGCAATAATCAGCGAGTTGACCGACACGGTTGCCAGAATCAGCCCAAACCTCCTGCTTTTCTAGCGTCACGGCCTCATCAAGCCGCTCGGAAATGACCTGGGTACTGCGACGGACCAAGATGCTGTCTTGACCGATGGATTCAACCTGCACCCACATGACTGGCGTGGTCTCTAACCCAAGCAAACCCTTTTTGCACAGAAAGCCTTCGAGCTGATGATTTTTGACGTCTACCAAAAATTGAGCGAGAGACCCCAGTTCTTCGGTCGTTTCGATATC
>CALCPB010000691.1 GCA_937897665.1 uncultured Halomicronema sp.
CCGTGACAAACTGATCGTCGAGGACGGCTTCGAGATCAGGCGCTTCTGGAATAAAGCCCACTCCCACCATGAAGTCAGACATTTCTTGAGCGGCATAGGGCATATGCACCATGCTGTCACCGGGAGAAAAGGCCTCCAAGTTGTCCTCTAGGGTAAAGAAGCGGGTGCCTTCGAGGTACCGTTCAAAATCCTCGGCCTCAACGCTGGCGCGATCGGCCATGATTTCGTAGGCGCGCTCTTGGTTGTCATCAATAAAGGCCAGGATGTCGAACCAAGTATTCACTAGGGCTTGCACGACTGCGGGCTCGTTATCGATGAGCGTTTGGGTGACTACCAAAAGGTCAGGAATCGCTCCCGGAAAGTCGGCTGAACTCGCGATTTCCTTGCTGCCTTCCCGCGATAGCGCCGTTTCCCAAAAGGGTACCCAGCCGGCAAAGCCGTCGGCTTGTCCCGCCGCAAAGGCGGTGGCTGCTGCCCCGGTTTCGAGATTTTCGATGATGACGTCTTCACGGGATTTGCCATCCGCTTCGAGGGCAAGGGTGAGCAAAAAGTCACCCACCACGCCTTCTTCTAGCGCAACCGATTTGCCGACGAGGTCATCCAGCGTTTCAATCTCCTCGGCCACAACGACTTTGTCGTTACCGGCCGAGTTGTCGTTGACGACGACGGCCACTTCCCCGTTCACGGCTTCCCCCGCGAAGGAAATTGTGTCGTTGAGGGTTTGACAGTTGGCATCGAGCTGGCCGGACGCCAGTGCCTGCATCGATTCTAGGTAGCCATCAAACCAGATGAGTTCGACGTTGACGCCATTGGCCTCAAACAATCCCTCTTGCTCGGCGATCGCCCAGGGCCACCAACCAGCCCAACTGCTGTACCCCATCACAATCGGCTTTTCATTCAGGGCCGTGGGCGTGTCGGCAGCATCCTCAGCGCCCGTGTCGGCGGGCTCTTGAGCACAGCTAAAGGTCACAAATAAAGTACAGAAGAAAGCCAGCAGTACTGGCAAAAGTGTGCGACGTTTCATCATTTTTCCTCAACAGTGAACACCAGTAGACAGTTCGGCACACAGTCCGGCACCTAGTGAGCCGCCGCCAGTTGAGACGGCTTCACCGCAGCGCGCACCCAGTCAAACCAAGTCTCTAGCCCGGCTCCTGTTTGAGCCGAGACGGCAATAATTGTGACCTGGGGATTGATCTCACGCACATTTGCCTCGATCCGGGATAGATCCACATCTAAATAGGGAGCGAGATCAACTTTTGTAATCACAAGCACATCCGCTCCTCGAAACATGACGGGATATCTCAACGGCTTGCCTTCGCCTCCGGTAATGCTCAGCAGCGCGACCTTGGCATGCTCCCCCACTTCAAATTCAGCCGGGCAGACGAGATTCCCCACGTTTTCGACAATGACGAGGTCTAAATCGGTGGGCGTATGCGCCTGTGACAGGGTGTGCAGCCCACCGGCCACCATGCGGGCATCGAGGTGGCAGGCTCGGCCTGTGTTGATAGCGACGACCGGAACGTTGTATTGGCGTAGGCGATCGGCATCGAGTTCGGTCGTCATGTCGCCTTCAATGACCGCGATTTTGAGGGTGTCTGTCAGCGCTGCTAGGGTCTTCTCTAGCAGAACGGTTTTGCCCGCGCCGGGACTGCTCATCACGTTGAGACAGGTGATGCCCCACTCGTCGAAATGGGCGCGATTGTGATCGGCCCCTGCTTGGTTGGCGTGGAGCAGGTTGATGCCGAGGGTTTCGTCGATGATTTGGTGCATAGGAGGGTGGAGAGTTGAGGTTAGAGGGTGGAGAGTTGGGGGTAGGTAAGGCGAGGATAGTTGGCTATGCCGATGCGTTATTGGCCATGCCTCACCTGTACGGTCAGGCGGGATCGAGCGCGCCATTTTTAGGCCGGTATTAGAAGAATTTCAGATAACGCTGATATTCCCAATCAGAAATGTGGGTGTGATATTCCTCCCATTCTTGACGTTTGAAATCGACATAGGTGCGGTACATCAAAGGCCCCATGACGGCTTCGCTGAGCGGATCGCGCTCAAAGGCATCGATCGCTTCTTGCAGGGTGCGTGGCAGCAGGTCAATCCCCAGGGCGTCGAGTTCGGGCAGCGTGTAGTTGTACATGTTTTCGGTATGGGGGGCACCGGGATCAAGCGCCTGCTGAATGCCCTCTAAGCCTGCTGCCAAGATCATCGCGGCACCCAAATATAAGTTGGTAGAAATATCTGCCGCCCGACACTCTACCCGGCCCCCGGCCAGCGGAATTCGCAGCATATTTGTCCGGTTGTTGTTGCCATAGCAGATGTAGACAGGGGCCCAGGTAAAGCCGGACAGGCTGCCTTTGCGGATGAGCCGTTTATAGCTGTTAACCGTGGGACAGGTCACCGCGCAGATGGCTTTGGCATGGCGCAAAACGCCCGCAATGAACTGGTAACCCAGGCTGGAGAGGTGGCAGCCTCGGGGATCGTCCGCCGCTTCAAACAGATTGCGCCCTGTGGCGGTATCCGCCAAAGACATGTTGTAGTGGGCACCACTGCCCGTCTTATTGGCAAATGGTTTCGGCATAAAGCTGGCAAAGTAGCCGTGCTGGCGCGCAATTTCCTTGGTCATCAACCGAAAGAAGGTGAGGCGATCGCTCATCGTCAGCGCGTCGGTATAGGCAAAATCCGTCTCAAACTGACCATTGGCATCCTCATGGTCAAAGGAATAGACATCCCAACCGAGCTGGTTCATCGCCTCGACCAGTTCGGTTAGCCAGCCGTAGTTATCTAACAGCCCGGTCAGGTCGTAGCAGGGTTTGGCCAGGGTGTCGCGATCGCTCACCGGCCCAAACCCCTGAAATTCATCTTCTCGAAAGACAAAGAACTCGGTCTCAATGCCCAGGTTGAAGGTGAATCCGAGGCTGGCGACTTTCTCCAGCATCCGTTTGAGAATGCTGCGACAGCAAGCCTCAAAGGGTTGCCCCGCCAGGTACAAGTCACTGGCAAACCACACCACCTCCTGCTTCCACGGCAGCACGGTGGCTGACTGCAGATCGGGCAGCGCGGCCACTTCTTCATCGCTGATGTCTTGCGGCACCCCGTCTAAGGCGGCCCCGGTAAACAGCTCCGAGCCCTGCATCATCTGCTCTAGATGGCTCAAGGGCACCATCTTCGCCTTTGACATGCCGTGGATATCGACATAGCTGGCCAGGGCGTACTTGACGCCTTGTGACTCTAGAGCAGACTTGAGGGTGGCGATTTCAGTCACGGTTGCAGTTGGCATGAACAGGGTTTGACAACGACACATGATTGGAGCTAAGTGAGCAGCGGCGCGAGACAGCTCACCGACGATGCGCCTAGGGCGGCGTAGACGCTGTGGCGTACTCCACGCGATCGATTTTCAGCTCTCGGCCCGAGCGGATGTCATCCATCGGGGCTTGGCAGGTAGGGCAGGCATACCGCAAACCAAACTCGGGTCGATATTCCAACTGACAGCCATGACAAAAGGCAATCAGCGGCGTTTCTTGAATGACCAGCTGGGCGTTTGCCAAAAAGGTGTTACGGGTTTGCACCTCAAAGGCAAACTGCAGACTGGCGGGCTCGACGCAGGTAAACTGCCCCACCGTCAGAAATACCCGCTCGACCGGCGGGCGGGTGGGCTGCGATTCCCACCATTCCCGCAGGGTGATCATCAGGGCCTTGGTCATGTCGGTTTCATGCATGCGCCGCGCCTCCTATTCCCAAGTCTGATCAACGTTCATATTGGCTTCTGCGTGGATGTAGCTGGCGGGTTCTGAACGCGGCAGTTGGCCCGAAACAACCAGATGGGCCATGG
>CALCPB010000692.1 GCA_937897665.1 uncultured Halomicronema sp.
CAGTTATGAGCAGTCGATTGCGGCCTACGATGCGGCGCTGCGCCGCGCCCCCGACTACATTAGTGCGCTCAACAACAAAGGGCTCGCCCTGCAAAGCCTGGGTGATTTGCAAGCGGGGCTATCGCAGCATGAAGAGGCGCTGAGCAGTTATGAGCAGTCGATTGCGGCCTACGATGCGGCGCTGCGCCGCGCCCCCGACGACATCGAAGTGCTCAACAACAAAGGGCTGCTTTACGTCAGTCTCTGCCAGCTACAAGCTGCCTTGGAATTTGAGACAGAGGCGCGCCAGTCACTGCAAACTGCACTGCAGTGTTTCTCACGTTCTTTAGAAATGGCTCCTAATGATGCGTTTATGCGTAATGTGAGAGACCAGGTGCAGACATGGCTCGATGGCGAAGGCAATCAAGATTAGGACACTACACCAGCAACCCCAAAGCTAATCGGCAGGGCTAGTTTGCCACACTGCAATTAAACCAAGCCGCTACGGAGCGCTGCCACTGCCGTCTGCACCCGATCGTCCACCGATAGCTTATTCATAATGCTGCGCAGGTGAGTTTTCACCGTGCTGATGCTGAGAAACAGTTCCGCCGCGATCGCGGGATTGCTTTTGCCTTCAACAATCAGCCGCAGCACATCGAGTTCGCGATTCGACAAATCAGCGACGGGCGGCGGGGGTGGGGTGTATTGCAGGTGGCCCATCACCCGCCGGGCAATTTGCGGGTCAAGGTAGGCCGCCCCGTTATTGGCGCAGTTGATTGCCACCTCTAGTTGCTCTAGGCTCGTCCCCTTAATGCAGTAGGCATCGGCCCCGCTAGCCATAGCGGCAACCATATCGGCATCGGCGGTATGGGAGGTCAGCATCACCACGCTAATTTCTTCGCTATTTTGTTTGATCTGCTGGGTCGCCGTAATGCCATCGAGTTGGGGCAGGCCAATATCCATCACCACCAAATCGGGCTTGAGGTTCAGCGCCAGCGCCAGCCCCGAGTAGCCATCTTCGGCTTGGCCGATCACCTCATAACTTTCATAGCTGTCTAAAAATTGCTCCAGCCCTAAACGCATGACTGGGTCATTTTCCACAATCAAGATTCGCAGGGGAGCAAAGGTCTCAGGTTTTAAACTAGAAGGTGCAATGCTGTTGAGCATACCGCCTCTTATCGATCAAAGTTGATTGAAGGCAAAAACAAGAAAATTTGAGTTTCTTGATTAGGTGAAAGGGCCATCAAAACATCCTTTAGCTATTTTCTGAATCCTCACACTTGCCCAGCAAAATCATAGGATAGCTGAGGTTAACTACCATAACATCATGGACGCCAAAAATATTTTTGCGAGCCCAACAGCTGCATAATTAACGGGTTTTCGGTATTAAGTTGCAGGTATTCCGATGATCCCTGTGCTGTTTTATACGGCTTATGTTCTTCCCAAATCCCTCAGGTGAGATCCTGGTTGAGTCTGACTCACTCACGACTTGCAGGCACCGGGAATTGATTTTTACTCTTCTGAGGAGCAGTGGTCTGAGAACTTTTGAATTCACCAAAT
>CALCPB010000693.1 GCA_937897665.1 uncultured Halomicronema sp.
GCCTTTTTTTGTTGAATCCAGGCCATCACCTGCTGTCCCAAATTGACGCTTTCGAGACGATCAATTTCGCGGACGCCGGTAGGGCTGGTGACGTTGACTTCGGTGAGGTAGCCGCCAATGATGTCGATGCCGACAAAGACCAGACCATCACGACGCAGGATTGGGGCCAACTGGCGCGAAATGTCCCGATCGCGATCGGTAATGGGCACTGAGGCCACCCGTCCGCCCACCGCCATATTGCCGCGAAACTCATTCCCGGTGGGAATCCGGTTCACCGCCCCGATCGGCTCACCATCGAGCAGAATGATGCGCTTATCGCCGTCCTTTGCTTCTGGCAAATAGGTCTGCACCATCACCGGCTCCTGACCGCGCAGGGTGCTGATCTCAATCATCGAATTGAGGTTGCGATCGCCCTTTTCTAAAAACAAAATGCCTTCTCCGGCCTTGCCGCCCAGCGGCTTGAGCACCGCTCGACCCCAGCGTTCCACTGTCTCTAAGATGACCGCTTTATCGCCGCTAACAATCGTTTCTGGAATCGCCTCGGTAAACTGCAGCGCATACATTTTTTCGTTCGCGGCGCGGAGACCCTGGGGCGAGTTCATCACCAGAGTGCGGGCTGGATCGACATAATCCAACACGTAGGTGGTGTAGAGATAGGGAATGGTGACCGGCGGGTCAGTACGCATCATCACCACGTCCATCGTTTCTAACGGCTGGTAGACCTGTTCGCCCAAGCTGTACCAATCGGGTACGGCAACCCAGCGATTGTCGCCCAGGGTAACAGGCTTAAGGGTGACGGGCTGCAGTCGGGCCATCGCCTTGCCTGCCTCGACCCCCAGCCACTCGGCTTGGGTAATCCACACTTCGTGACCGGCGGCCTGGGCCGCTTCCATTAGGGCAACGCTGGTATCGTGCCCGGCGTCGAGCCGATGAATGGGATCGATAATGAATGCGACTTTCACTGCTGATGTCCTGCCAAAATTCAAGGATGATTGAGGCATGTTTCTTGGCCGAGGGCAGCAGGGACGGCGACGATCGCCGCCATAAAACCATCTACCAGGTCAGCTCTGCAGCCGATATTGGCTGCGTCCAGCGATGCTCACAGCAACCCGCTCGCCTGACTTGAGTCGGTTCAGGCCAGGCGAGGGGCGATCGCCCTAAAGTCCCGAAAGTCGCCCCAAGACTGACGCTAACTCCCCAGTCGCCGAGGAATCACACACAGACCGTGAAATCCGATCGCGGCTAGCATCGCACTTTGTAAAAACCAAACGCCCTCGGCGAAAAGATTGATGCGATGGATATTTTGCTCGGCTTCAGCGACAAATACGGTGGCAAACTCTGGCGAACTTTGCGCAACGGCAGCAAAATTTGCATAGCCTTTTTCTAAAGCATCCCAATCAACGAGAGCGTAGTATCCAAAGATAATAGTTCCAGCAATTCCGGCAGCAATAATTGCTAATAAAGGAATAATTCGAATCATAGTTTCATGACACTCGACGACTTTGGTAGTCAAGCATGAAACTTTTGGCAGAGCAACTGCAATTCTTTTTTTCTCAACTCGGCTGGCGTTAAGGCTTTTAGTCTGTTTAGGAGTTGTTCAACCAGGCCCTTCAGCGCTTTGAGTTTTATCAGTTCAGAAAAATTACCAGTGCAGTATGCCAATAAGAAGCATGGCTGAAATCCAGGTCTTTCTTGATCTGCTGCTGTCTCTATATTGGTAACTGTCCCACACGTCACGTTGGCTGAGCGGAGTCATTCGCCTGCGTCTCCCAAAGGGAGAGAGCCAGAACTCCCGCAAAAGTCCTCTAGCCCCTTTGGGGCGGCAAAGCCAACGACTTCGCTCAGGGGGCGGCAGCTTACTCTAGGTCAGTTCGGGTTAAAACCGAAGCTGGATATTTCCCCTCCGAGGAGGGGTTGAGGGGTGGGTA
>CALCPB010000694.1 GCA_937897665.1 uncultured Halomicronema sp.
CACGGGTTGAAACCCGCAGGTAGTTTGGGCGACGAGAACGCTGCTAAGGGATTCTGATCAGCTGCGATCAATTCCCAGCCCCTTAGCTCCCCAGTCCCCTGGCGCTTGTATACCTAACCTGAGTTCGGGATAAGGGCATCAGGCACGCTGACCTGCCGGTTGAGGCAAAAATCTCCTCTAGGGAGAGACACGGGAGTTGGCTTAACCCGCACTGGCGTTACCCAGCCCGATCGCCACATGGCCGCGACTATTAGGACGATAGCTGCCGGTTAATCTGCTGCAGATCAAATTTGTCAGGATCAAAGTCTCCCAGCCAGTCGAGCAGCTCTTCGTATTCCGGATCGTCGGGATCATCGAGTCGTGCTAAGAGCTCCTCTTAGCCCCTAACACCGCCACTATCTTCCGGCGGGCAGGCGCGATCGCCCGCCAAGCAGAGCGGTGCGGCAGGCTCGTCGGTAACGGGCTGGCTGGCTTCTACGGTGATTTGATGTAGCCAACCATCGCCAAAATCATAGGTGTAGGCAAACGTTTCATTCACAGAGAATTGAAAGTCGGACAGCGTTTTAGTCGTGGCATCTAGAGGGCCTTCTAGAGGGGGCGACTCGGGGTTAGCGTAATGCTGGCCCCGAACTTGAAACTGATGCAGGTGACTATCTTGCCACCCCATCACGGCTTGCAAAATGGGATGTAAGTCGGCCAAGAGCGTGCGATCGCTGACTTGAAACTGTCGCCAGATGGGGGGATCGCTGTCGACTAACCAAATGTGGCAGGTCAGAACCTGGGAATTTACCATAGAGCCTTACAAACTGGAACTGGTGCCGTACTCATCGAGCCAGTCTTGGCCGAGACGAATCGTGATATCCGAATCGAGAATGCCGGTGCTTTCGACCCGGACTTCCCCTAAGCCTAAAAACCGTTGGAGGGTTTCGGCGCTGGCCAGATCCCCATTTTGAGCGACGACACGGGTGATGGGCAATTCTTCATTCCAGTCTTCTTCGATGTAGACGTTGTAGTAGCCGCTGTCGTACAGCGTTTGCACCAGGCTATCCACCGCGATCGCATCGCCGGTACTGTCTTGAATCGCCACTCGCAGATATTGTGGGTCTTCTGACGCGGCGACCTGCCGGGTGCCATAGCCAAAGTACTCTGACACCATGCCGTCAATCTCGCGCAGATTGGGCAGCCAATAGCTCAGCTCATAATCGCTGGTGCTGCTGAAATCGCCTGGCAGCATCAACATTTGCGTGTTGTAAGAATTCGTTTTTGATGCATACCCCGCGAGGGCCAACAGTTCTTCAACGCTGAGGTTAGTGTCCACATGGGACTGAATGACCGACAAAATCTTGGGCAACCGCGCGATCGTTTTCGGGTTCAGCGCTTGCTCTAAGACCGCCCGCATCATCATCTGCTGTCGCTGAATTCGCCCAATGTCGCCGTGGTCGTCATAGCGAAAGCGTAAAAACTGCAGCGCCTTGCTGCCATCTAATCGCTGCTCACCGGCCTTGAGATTGATGTAGAGATGCTGGCTGTCATCCTGATACTTCATGTCTTTGGGGACGTTGACTTCGACCCCCCCCAGGGCGTCAATGAGCTTTTCGACCCCTTGTACGTTGATGCGCACGTATCGATCAATTTCGACCCCTCCCAGCAGATCACTCACCGATCGCGCGGAGAGAGCTGGCCCTCCTTCCTGGTTGGCTTCGTTGAGCTTAGTCATGCGGCCCTGCACCAGCGTGCGCGTATCGCGCGGCAGCGAGAGCACTACCAGCTGATCGGTATGGGGATTAAAGCGAATCAGCACCATCGTGTCTGACAGCCCATCAAAGGAGTTGACCAGCGCGTGATAGCCCAAATCCTGCGCTTCCGGCGGCAGGTCGTTGACGTCGGTGGTGAGCACCTTCATACCCAAGACCAAAATGTTGACCGGGCGCGTCAGGCGCGGCACCTGCAGACTATTGCCTTCAGTAATTGGCTCATCTTGGTTAAAGAAGGCTGATTCTTCTTCTGTCAGGCTGCCCTGCAGCAGCGGCGTACTGTTGAGCGACACCGCCAAAAAAGCCCCGCCGACGGCCGAAGCGCTGGCAACGGTCACCAAGGCCATGCCCATCCCGAGCCATTTGGGCAGGCGCCAGCGGTGCGATCGCTGAGCAGACGGGTGAGGCTGGTAGTGGCGAATCGGACGAGAGGATTTTTTGTTAGACACGAATGACCTCAAACCACGGAGATTAGGCAATAGCGGCAGACCACAACTCAGGGGTCTTGACCGACGACAAAAGATGCTAGCCCCAAACAAGAAGGAGCCTCTGGCCCAAAAATCAGTACAATTGTTTCATACTTGTCGATTTTAAGGAACCCAAGGAACCGGGCGTTGGCGGTGGGGGAAAGGGAGCGATCGCCCTGGCTGTTCATCTTAAGTGGCTGAAATGGTAACAGCTTTTTTTGCAAATGAACCCCATGTCAGCCGGCATTTTGCCCTGAAATCATCCGTATTGTAGTGACGAATCGAAAAGTCGCTACAGATTGCCGCCTTTTTCACGGCAGGCGATCGCCCAGTTTGCTCAGGCCGGGCAGGCGCGGGCTGCCCCCCTGCAAGAGGCGCAGCATTAGCCAAAAACTGGTCATAAAATATCCTGTCGTGGCCAGTAGGTTGGTCACCAGCAGCCGGGTTGAGACCACATCCGCGGCTTGACTGCCCGCTGTCGTAAGCAGCGATAGCATCACCCAAGCCAGTGCTAAGGTCACTGCCGTCTTGCTCACGGTGGTTTCTCGCCGCGTGCCTTGCTTCAAATACAAACTCCACAACGCGGGGAAGAAGCCAAAGATCGGCACTAAATAGATGACGAGCTTTAATGTCTCAAGCTTGGTCTCAGGATCTGATTGCTGCGCGCGCATAGCCGATAGCCCGTGAGGAACGATTGCGGTAACGCTAGGCTAGCAAACCGCCTTCCCCTCGGTCGCGATCGGCGACAACAATTCACGGTGGGAGGCTACAAAAACAGCCTCTGGATGCTTAAATGCAGGGGTGGTCGTTGGATCAACAATTCCTACCCTAGTGGCTTTTAACACAGTTGGTTCTGATTTTTCTGGTATATTGAGGCCGAAAAATGAAAATACCTGTTCGAGTTTAGGGAGCCATTGACATCGCGAGTATGCTGCCCGACGACGCTGATTTTTAGGAGCCTCTAAATGGAAGATCTTGGCCTCAATAATTATCTTGTAGTTATTCAAGATTTGCTAACCCGCTTTGGCCTCAACCTGCTGGCCGCGATTGTCATTTTCTTCATCGGTCAGTGGATCGCCGTATTTGTGCGGCGGTTAGTCCGCGGGCTCATGAGCAAAGCTAATGTGGACCCGACTCTAGCCTCCTTTGTGGGGAACTTGACGTACTACAGCGTCCTCGCTTTTGCCGTGATTGCCGCCCTAAATCGACTCGGCGTGCAAACGGCTTCTCTAATTGCGATTTTGGGGGCTGCTGGCTTGGCGGTTGGGCTCGCCCTGCAGGGCTCTCTGGCGAATTTTGCAGCAGGCGTGTTGATCATTATTTTTCGGCCCTTTAACGTCGGCGATCTGATCGAAGCCGCTGATGTATTAGGCGAAGTGCTAGACATTCAGCTTTTCACCACGACCCTCGCCACCTTAGACAACAAGCAAGTGATTGTGCCGAACTCGAGTCTGACGGGCAGCAATATTATCAACTACACCGTCCGCGGTAAGCTGCGGGTGGATACGGTGATTGGGGTTGCTTACGAGGCCGATATTGACCAGGTAAGGCAGGTCATTTCTGAGGTGCTAGAGAGTGATCCGCTGGTCTTAAAGGAGCCGACCCCGACGATCGCGGTGATGGAGTTGGGTGACAGTAGCGTTAATTTTGCGGTGCGTCCGTGGGCCAAGCCAGAAGATTACTGGTCGGTTTATTTCAACGTTCACGAAAACGTCAAGAAAAGATTGGATGCTGCCGGTATTTCTATTCCTTTCCCGCAGAGAGATGTGCATTTGATTCAAAACAACTGAGCCGCTCTCGCGTTGCCGCAAACACATTTTTGAGTATGCATCAGGAGGGTTTTCATAGTTCTTGGCGCGTGGTGCTTGAGAGGTTGAAAATCACTCGTTGGCACCCAGATCAGGTGCTTCAAAATAGCGTCCAGATGGCTTGGGTCTGGGCACTGTCGAACCAAACCAAAACCGTTCTGTCCCGTGCAGAAATGTGATGGCAGCATCGGGCTACGTCTTTTATACCTGCTAAACCATCTGGTTTAATAGCCGTAGCCACAGGAAGGATGTTGGTGTGTGATCGCTGGCGTGACGCACCCAAGTCAATTCTGGCAGTGCGTTGGGCGATCTCCACAGCACCCCGATGGCCTTGTCACATTAAGACTGAGCGGATGGGGCAAACTCTTGTCGAATTAGCTCAAAAATCGCTCTCATCCCCATCGCTTCGCCCCCTTCAGGACGTCCCGGCAGGTTACGGACGTTCCAAGCCATGACGTCAATATGAATCCAAGTCGTTTCAGGCTTGACGAATTCTTGCAGAAACAGAGCGGCGGTAATTGCGCCGCCAAAGGAGCCGCTGGAAATGTTGGAGAGGTCGGCGACTTTGCTGCTGAGCAAATCGCGATAGGGACGGTGGAGCGGCAAATTCCACAGGGGATCGGTGGCTGCCGCCATCGCCGTTTCTAATGACTGAACGATTTTAGGCTGATTGCTAAAAAAGGCCGGTAGTTCGGTGCCTAAGGCGACGCGAGCGGCCCCGGTTAAGGTCGCAAAATCCACCAAGAGCTCGGGCTGCTCGCCACTGGCTTCCCACAGGGCATCCGCGAGCACGAGGCGACCCTCTGCATCGGTGTTGCCGACTTCGACAGTGATGCCTTTGCGGGTTGGCAGTACGTCTAACGGGCGCATGGCGTTGCCCGCAACGCTATTCTCAACAGCGGGAATCAAAACTCGTAAGTAGACGGGGAGATGGAGCTTCATGATCATGGTGGCCACGCCCAAAACCTGAGCCGCGCCCCCCATATCTTTTTTCATCATCAGCATGCCTTTGGCGGGTTTGAGATCTAACCCACCGGAGTCAACGCAGACGCCTTTGCCCACCAGCGTGACTTTGGGGGCATCGACATCGCCCCAGCGTAGATCAATCAAACAAGGTGGCGTGGTGCTAGCCTTGCCCACGGCGGAGATCATCGGATAGTTTTGGGCTTCTAAGTCGGGGCCCTGAGTGACGGTTACGTCAGCGTCATAGGTGACGGCTAAAACGCGAGCCGCCTCGGCCAAGTCGCTAGGCCCCATATCGTTGGCGGGGGTATTGACCAGGGCGCGGGCTAAAAACGTTGCTTCTACGGCGGCTTCAATATAAGCGAGGTCGGCTTCGGCGGGCACCGCTAGCTCAGCGATCGCGCTGGGTTGAGTTTGCTTATAGCGATGAAAGCGATACTGACCAAGTCGCCATCCCAGCGTAATCGCCGTGGCTTCAGTGGGCGTCAGCTCACTGGCCAGGGCGTACTGGCCCGCCGGTAGCTGCTGCGCCACCGCGCCCAACAGCCAGAGGTTAAGGCTTTTACCGCGTCCGACGAGCACCTTGGCTAGGCGCTGATCAGGGCCGGGGAGCAGGCAAAACGTACCGGGCTCTGCCTTGAAGCCGGTAGCCTCAATCCAGCCTTTTTCTGCTGGAAAATCTTGCGATAATTGCTCAGCAGTAACCAGCAGAATCGGGATAGGCATAGAAGATGACATGCGTATATGGGCTTAAGATGCAATTTGCCCCCGCCTTGCCGCTATTGAGTTAATCGCGTCAGTCAGGGCAGCGCGGTCGCCCCACCTGAGCCTTTAAGTTGAATCAATACTGGCGCAACAGGATGACCTGGTTAGTGTATCGCTCTTTGTCTGCGTTATCCCGGCTCATCCGCACTGGGAATAACCCGCGATTTGTAGCGGGCGCGCAATGGTAGGCTAAGCCGCTCGGCGAGGGAATGAAGACCGCCGCGATC
>CALCPB010000695.1 GCA_937897665.1 uncultured Halomicronema sp.
CGGGATCGACCCCATTTTTTTTTTTTTTGATATTGAGAACACCGAGATCTACACTTACAGTCAAAGAGGTGACTACATTGGGCGAGGGCGAGAATGGTTTTACGGCCCTGCAGATGGTCAGTTTGCCCTCACCGGAAATTCTGGTAAAGGCTTAGCTGATTTGAGTTTTAACAACCGTAATGTGGTTAACTTCTTTGATAGCACTCGGTGGAGAGGGCGATTCTCAGCGCCTTTCGGCCAGCCTCTGAAGCTGGGCTACTACGATGGGGCGACACGATATCCTTTTCAAGATATTGATGTGCCAGGTCTATCTTTTACGGGTGATGGTAGGGGCTGTAATCGCTCTGGTGGACGCTTTGAAGTCCTTGATTTGGGCTACGACAACGCTGGATTAATCTCTAGTTTCGACGCTGTGTTTGCCCAATATTGTGAGAATGAAACTGCTACAGGTACACCCGCTTTGTTTGGTCGCGTCCGATATAACGTCAGCCCCGATGTACCAGATACCGATATACCGGATACAGCTTCTGTTCCAGAACCTTCCTTAATTCTGGGAATAGTGACTTTGGGCATTGGGATATTCAAGCTTAAGCCATAGTTATCCCGCTAGTGCCGGTTGACCTAAACTCAGGCACCTCCCAGATTTGCCAATCCATCCCTGCGTTTAGGGCGGGCATCTTGCCCGCAATCAGAGCTAGAACTATCAAATTGGGATGTGCCCTAAGCCCGCTAACGCTTGCGAGCCACGATGTTGAACAGGTGCCAGTGCTTTTCATCACCCAGAGCGGTTTTGCCGGGGTGATCTTCTTCGTCTAACAGTTCAATAGTGAAGGGCTGCAGCAAGGCTTCCACCTGCGATCTCGTGTGATGGCTCACATCGTCATAGGCTGCCCAAGAGTCGCGATCGCCAAAGAGATGACCGCAAAATCGACCGCCGACCTTGAGGGCCAAGACAATTTCTTCCCAGAGTTCACCAAACTGGTCGGGCGCACAGAAGGGAAGACAGAAGCTGGCATTGATCAGATCGACATCGGGCGGCAGCACAATATCCTCAAACTTTTGCACCCGCGTTTCAAGATAGGTGCGATCGATGTCGGGGCGCTGGCGCAGCTGGGCGATCGCTTCGGGTTCACCATCAATGGCTAACACTCGCCAGTTACGCCGCAGCAGTTCGACCGTGTCGCGGCCATCGCCGCAGCCCAAGTCAATGGCATTGCCTAATACCGTGCGAGCAGTCGTCGCCGTTGAGTCGAAATGATCGAGGGCGGTCACCAAGGTGGCGCGCGGAGGACGGCCCTTGACGGCCTGATAGTAATCGGTCCAGCGGCGCTGAAAGTGGGCGGCATCCGCGGGAGTGGCGGAAGCTGTGGGGAGGGGCCATCGCTTCAAAAAATCAGACATTTGCGTGTCAACGAGCTTGCTCGTCCTGCCGTGAGGTGAGTAGTCCTGAGAGACGACCACGCATCTAGTGACCGTCTCTCAAGGGAGGCAGCGATGAAGCCCAGACTGAGGTTGAGGCACCACCGCTATCGCAGTCAATGCCGACCTACCTATCGATCAATCCGAGAGAGCCTGCGAGGGGCGACGAGCCCCCGCCTGCCGGGTCGGATCAAACCACCGGGGCAGACGGGGGACACGCCGGGACTCAGATCAGCCCGGTCAGGTTGCCGGAATCGGAAAATCGGCCTTGAGCAGTTCTAGCCAATCAGCAATGCGCTGGTCGGTTTTGTCACTTTCGTTGACCTCATCTAAGGGGAGGCCGACGAATTTGTCATCGCGAATCGCCGTTGACTTTTCAAATTGATAGTCAGCGGCGGAGACGGCTCCGACCAGCGTGGCGCCGAGCGCTTTAAATTGCTCGTACAGCGTGCCCAGGGCACCGACAAAGTGCTTGCTATGACCTTGACAATCGCCGGGGCCAAAGAGGGCGATCGTTTTGCCCGAAAAGTCGGGCTTATCCACTTCTATATCGAACAACGGTTCACGCCAGTCGTTTTGCACTTCACCCGCGCCCCAGGTCGAGCAGCCGAGCAGCAAGTAGTCGTACTTCAGCAGATCCTCAACGTCGTCAAAGTCTTCTTCCATGCTGTAAACGTCGCAGACGTCTTCACCGATCGCTTCCTGTATCTTTTCGGCAATTTCTTCAGTGACACCAGAGGTGCTGCCGTAAAACAGTCCAATTTTTGCCATGGTTCGACTCCTATTAGGGTGCAAGATTGAGACGAGCTGGTTGAAGCGAGGGCATAGGCACATAGACAGGGCTAGGGCAAAGCGGAGCGATCGCCGTAGCCCGCCAGTGCCGCTTAGACCAAATACGCTTCCATATGGGTCTTGATGGTCAAATCAGAGCGGGGATAGGCAACACAGAGCAAAACGTTGCCTTTCTCAATTTGGGCGTCGTCTAAGAACGACTGGTCTTCTTGATCGACCTCACCTTCAACAATTTTGCCGACACAGCTGGAACAAGCGCCAGCCCGGCAGGAAAACGGCAGATCAAGATCCTGTTCTTCAGCGGCATCGAGGATGTAGGTGTCTTCATCGACGGGAATCGTCACGTCGATTTGCCGCTTTTTGTTGATCAGACGGACTTGGTAAGTTGTCATGGAATTTCTCCGGGGGGAGGGGAGTAGCAAGGCAGACAAAAGCAGAGCCGAGGAGCCAGTTTGCGGTGAGGGGCGATGCTGGCTCAACGCTCGTTGTGGCAGGATTTAGGAGCAGGGCACGCCAGCGGGGGTGCTACAGTCACCCGCCGCTTGGAAGGATTTGCCACAGCCGCAGGTATCCGCCGCATTGGGGTTGGTGAATTTAAAGCCGCTTTCGAGCAGGCTATCGATGTAGTCCACCACCACGCCGTCGAGCAGCGGCGCGCTTTTGGGATCGATAAACACCTTGAGCGTGCCAGAGTTAACGATTTCGTCGTCGCTGTGGGGGGCGTTAGCAACTTTAATGTCGTATTCATAGCCGTTGCAGCCGCCATCTTTCACGGCGAGGCGAATGCCGCGCTCGGGGGTGTAGTCGGGCGTACCGCGCACAAAGGTGCGGAGACGCAGTTCAGCGAGTTCGGTGAGGGTGACGGCCATGGGAGTCTCCTTTTGAGATAACTGGAATCAGGACAATCAAAACAGACAGGGCGCGCTCAAGGGCTAGCGCAGGGAGAACGGTAACGGGATCATTTGGCGCGGGGGTTTGCACTGATGGCGCAATAGGCAGAAGCGAGAACAACTCGGCTTCAACACCCGATCATTGCTAGTGCAAACGGGATAGGCCAGCAAGGTGGCCAGGCTCAAAATTTTGAGCAGTAGCGGGGCGATCGCCAGGCCCACCATGAGGCTGAGCAGGGCTGTCGTGAGATACAGCAGTTTATGGACTTCATCGGTTTGGGGATGACTCTGACGCCAGAGGATAACCGCCAGACCAAACAAACACAGGGCAATCCAGGTCATAGGACAACAGGCAAACTCAACAGAGCGCAATCGGGGTGACATCGGTCAGGCGATCGGACAGCCGTTCACGCGACAGCGGGCCGCACACCACACAGTTGGGATCGTGGTAGGGCCGCCGCTTGGCGAATTCGGCGCGGGCCAAATCCATCGTGAGCAGTTGTCCCGTCAGCGGTTCCCCTAGGCCAGTCAGCAGCTTGACTGCCTCCAGGGCGGCGAGGCAGGCCAGGGTCCCCGACACCGCACCTAAGACCCCAAAACCCCAGCGATCCCATTGGGGCTTTTCGGGAAACAGGCAGGTGAGGCAGGGCGTTTGCCCCGGCACGATAGTGGTGAGATAGGCTTCCATGCTGTTCATGGCGGCCTCCACCATCGGCTTACCCCAGCGCACACAGGCCGCATTCAGCAGATCCCGTTCTTTGAAATCAAAGGCGCAGTCGAGGGCAATATCGGCTCGCTGTACGAGGGCGTCGATGTTGTCAGCATCGACGTATTCGCACACCGCCTCGATTTCAATATCGGGGTTTAACGCCTGCAGCGTGGCCTGAGCCTTAAAGACGCGGGGCTGGCCCACCCAGTCATCGGTCATCAACACCTGGCGGTTGAGATCATCGCGCTGCAGATCCCCGCCCCGCACGAGAATCAATTTGCCCACCCCCGCGACGGCCAGATAAAGCGCCGCCGTGCCCCCGAGCCCCCCGACCCCAGTGACCAGGGCCGTGGTGTTTTTCAGCTGTCGCTGACCAGTTTCACCCAAACCGGGCAGCATCATTTGGCGGCGGTAGCGATCGCATTCAGTGGGGGGCAAGGTGGGTAGCATGGGGAAAGT
>CALCPB010000696.1 GCA_937897665.1 uncultured Halomicronema sp.
AAGGTCGATCCCGTTAAAGGAACGCCCGGACCCCGCGCTCTCAGAGCGCGGTTTAATGAGGGCTCGGTAAACGCCAGCCGGTATGGTTGACCGGAGGCAGGGCGCATATCGGGCACCCACAACGCTTCTAGAGTGCGGTCTGAAGCGGAGCAGGCGACGACAGTCAGGCCACGCGAAAAGACTCGTCAGCGTCTGAATCGCTGACCCTTGATGGCCGCGATGAGGATGAGATGACTCTGAGGGTCGGAGCGAGGGGGTAGGCGGTTGCCCGGAGTGGCTGGGGCTTGCCGCCATAACCGGCAATCGCCCGCTATTCTAGATGAGGTGTGGTAGTCGCCCCAATGGGGGCGCGATCGGAGAGCACGATGACGCTAGAGCTCCCTTCTCGGTTTCAATTCAGACTTAAAAAAGATAGCGATCGCACAGTCGGCAAGCATTTTCAGGCGGTTGTGGCGATGCTTTTGGTATCCGGCGTCTTATTTGGCGCGGTGGGCACGCGACTGGCCCAGCTGCAGCTGGTGGAGGGGCCGCGCAATCGTCAGCGGGCCGAAACGAATCGCATTCGCCTCGTGCCCAAGCGACCGGCACGGGGGGCGTTGCTCGATCGCAACGGCAAGATTTTGGCCAGTAGCCGCCTCTCCCATGCCGTTTCTATCTGGCCGATTGCGCTACCGCGATCGGAGTGGCCCTTGGTCGTCGATCGCCTATCTAGCATTTTGAACGTTGAGCCCGACAGCATTCGACAACGACTAGAACAGGCCGGGTATGAGTCGATTGAAGCGATCACCATTGCTCGCGGCATCAGTCCGGCTCAGGCGACGGCGATCGCCGAGTTTGGTGACGAACTGCCCGGCGTGCGCCTCGAAGCCGAAGCCGTACGCAACTATCCCAACGGTGATTTAGCGGCCCACGCGCTGGGCTACACGGGCGAAATCACCCAAGCAGAACTCGACGACCCCACCTATGAAACCTATCGGATGGGCGACATTATTGGGCAGATGGGGGCCGAAGCGGCCTTTGAGTCGCAGCTACAGGGGGAATGGGGCGGACAGCAGGTCGAAGTTGACAGCTCCGGGCGAGTGATTAGCGTTTTAGGCAACAAGCCAGCGATCTCGGGCAACGACGTGCAGCTGACGATCGACCTAGAGCTACAAAAGCTGGCGGAGCAAGCGCTGGGCAATACCCGAGGGGCGATCGTGGCATTAGATCCACAGTCGGGCGGGGTCTTAGCGATGGCCAGTCGCCCCACCTTTGACCCAAATATTTTTACCACCAACATTACCGATGCCCAATGGGCGCAGCTACAAGGAGCCGAGCATCCCTTCTTAAATCGCTCACTGCAGGGCTTTGCCCCCGCCAGCACCTTCAAAATTGTCACCACCGCCGCTGGCATTGAATCTGGCGAATATTCTCCTAGTGCGGTGCTACCGACGTTTCCGTTTTTGCGCATCGGCGGCATTCAGTTTTGGGATTGGAACAACGCGGGCTTTGGCCCCCTGGGCTGGCGCGGGGCAATGGCAATGAGCAGTGACACCTTCTTTTATCAGGTCGGCAGAAAAGTCGGTGGTGAAACTCTGATTGACTGGACTCGCCGCTTTGGCTTTGGCACCAAAACGGGGATTGAGCTGGCATCTGAAGAGAGTCCTGGACTCGTGCCAGATGATGCCTGGAAGCAAGAAAACATGGGCTACGGCTGGTATGTCGGCGATACGATTAATATGTCCATTGGCCAAGGGTTCTTGCAGACATCTCCCCTACAGGTTGCGGTCATGTTTGCGGTTCCGGCAAATGGCGGCTATCTAGTGACGCCCCACTTGCTCAAAGACAGCCGCACCGAAGACGACTGGCGAGAATCCGTCGGTCTGCAACCGGTCACCATCGAGGTATTGCAGGATGGCTTGCGCCAGGTCATCTCTAGCGGTACGGCCCGCTCGCTCAACCTGCCGAATATTCCTCCCATTGCGGGCAAAACCGGCACGGCCGAAGCTCCTCCGTTTGAAAACCACGCCTGGTTTGGAGCCTACGCCCCGGCGGAAAATCCCGAAGTCTTGATCGTGGCCTTTGCCGAACATTCTGGTGGCGGCGGCGGCTCAGTGGCAGCGCCGATGGTGAAGCAAATGTTAGAAGCCTATTACAAAGACTGGCAAAAGCCGTAGGGGCGCGGCAATAATAGCCCCAAAATAGACCATTCTCCCTCTTGGGGGAGTGTCCAAACCCAGCGATCGCCAGGGTTGCTAAGCCCTTCTTAAGCGATCAGGCATGGCCATAAATTTGCTGGAATAAGCCAGGTGTGTCATCAGTCCCAACGATCAGACCTCGCATAATTTCATAGGCCCAACCGTAGAGCGGCGCAGTTGTCTGGGCAGCGAGACGATTCACCTGGCTGATCTGGTCAAGATAGGCAGCAACGGCCTCCGGCTCGGCTTGGCACCAGCGACTCATCGGATGTTCCCACTGCTCAAAAAAGTCAGCCATCAGCATCTGATCAGCTTGACTGAGGGGCGACTGAGCACTGGTTGAAGCATACAGCTGGTCATCGGGAGGGCAGGTCGTGCGGGTCAGAGCCGCCGATCGCAAGGAGGACCATTGAGCAGCCAGCAGCGGCGGGGCGATCGCCAAAGAATATTGCCGACCGGCGGCGAGTTTGAGGCCACCGATGGCGGCCGCTCCTTGACTCAGCACAAAGTGGTGCAAATCTTCTAGCCAAGGCTGCACGACTTCTCGCTCGACCACCAAGCCCAGCCGCTTACCAGCGGCACTGTAGTCAGCATTGGCCCCGTCGTCCCCCTCAGCAAGCATCAGCGCCACCTGTTTATAAGCCGCGTACAGGTCTTTTTGGCTATCGGTTTGCAAACAAAACCAAATTTTGTCCCCCACCTCAGAGCGCACCGTTCGCTTAATGGCTTTGGGATCCAGCGTAACCACCGGACGAGTCATCTCTTGCTGCAGGGTCTCAATATGGGCCGCTTGGCTTTGCACCACTGTTTCTTGGGCTTCGACTGCGGCCTGCAGGTGCTGAAACTGCTGCTTTTGCATCGACGAGAGCGGACTGCTTTGAGCCTGCAAAAACTCAATTTGCCGCATTAATGTTTCAATGTGCTGGTCTTTATCGGCCAACAGCTCGTCTTTTTCGAGCAACAGGTGAGTTTTTTGGCGAATTTCGAGGGCATCCAGCCCGGCTCGAATCAGATTGAAATAGTGTGCTTCAGTGATATCGATGGGCTGTGGCGACTGCCCCGGCAGGTACAGATAGCCCTGTTTTTCTGGCAGCAGGACAGCTAATACCTGCCCTTCCGGATTGTGTACCTGGAGTTCTCGCGAAGCCCCCTTCTTCAGGGTGCAGGCCCGATAGCGTCGCTGAGCATAAAAGAAATCGACCTGATCAATAGCGGGGGGGGTCGGTAACTGAGCCGTGGTGGATGACGGTTGCCGGTCGTAGCGGCT
>CALCPB010000697.1 GCA_937897665.1 uncultured Halomicronema sp.
ACGCCATTTGCCGCCACCCTGGTTCAAGGGGGCAATATTTTAGATGGGCGCATTTTGGATGCCAACTATTTAGGCGAAGCCTGGATCACAGGCGAATTGTTGGGCAGCCGCATTTTTTTCGTCAAGCGCTATGTGATGTCTTCGCCCAGCCCGATCCGCTATAGCGGGACGTTGACTGAAGATGGCAGCTATATGTGTGGCCATTGGCGCATCGGCTGTTTTGACTCGGGCACGAGGGAAGCGTATCGCGCCGAAGATGCCCTGACTGCAGAGCTGGCAATCGTACTGGCCACAAAATCTGTCTTGACCTCGTCACGGGTAAAGAACAAGCATCTACCATCATCAACCGACAGCTGATGGTACTGCGGGGGCAATTGGCTCGCCATTGCCCCCGCAGGCCGTTTCCTCAAGCACCGCAGGGACAGAGCGATGTTGTCGCCGGTTTTAGCTCGTGAGCCCCCAAGCGAGTAGCAGCAAGACAGCAGACTCAGGCGGCTCAGGCATCAGACCGATTCATCTCAACCTTCTTTGCGGAATTGAGCTGATTCCAGTTGAAAAAAAGACCGTATACCCCAAGTGTTATTGCTTACCTTCCCCGACTTAATCCGACCCGATCAACCTGGGCATGAGGCCGGGGCAGCAGCCATCCTGTAGACAACTATTTTTTACCCCTGGCAACACACCCATGAACCCGTTGCTTTTGCTCTCTCAGACCCTGCAAACGTCGTGGCAACAAGTCTGCTCAGTACCGCGTCAGCGCTGGTGGCGTTTTCTGTTGAGTTTCTCTTGCCACAGCATCTTTTGGACCTGGAACGGCCTCTTTTTGATGGTCGTCTACCTGGGCTTTATGCCCTTTATTGGGGTGCCGCTGATCGGGGCTTTAGTGACGGGACAGGTGCCATTTCCTTTCGTCGTACCGCTTCTCGCCTTTTTAGTAGTACCGCCCGTCTGCACTGGGGTGGGGCTGGTGAAGCTACGGAAGCATCCCACCTCGCTGATGCGATTGTTTTACGGGGTCGAAGCGCCGATTATGGCGCTCAGCATCCTCCGCATGTTTATTTTGCGCGAGCTGACGCCTGCCAGCACGCTGATTGTCGTGGCGGGTGCGATCGCGATCGCCACGATGGCCCTAGAGCTGGTGTTCGGTTATGCCGCCTACAGCAAGGGCTTAGCCCGCTTTCAAATGGTGGCGCATACCGTCGTGCTCACGGTGGGTGCCTACGCCGGTAGCCTGTTGCTGTTTTATACCGTGCCGCTGCTGTGGGCACTGCTGGGTGACTTCCTCCGGCTAGAATGGCTGGGGGCTTTGTGGCAAGAAATTCAATGGTCCTGGCAGGCCCATGATCCTCAGGGGCTGATTGAACTCATGGAGTTTTTGCTCGCCGGCGCGTTTGCTTCGGTCATGGTGCTCAGCCTGTTTGCCCTAGCAGGCTTTAGCGCCACCTTGTTTGTGGGCCTCCCCTATGCCCTCGTATTCACGTTTACCCAGTCTTGGCAGCGCATTCGCCATGCGTTTGGGCAGCAGTTTGGCGCTTGGCAGGCGTGGGCCATCACCGGTAGCGTCATTGCCGGATTAAGCGCCGGGTTTGTGCTGACGTCGCCGCAGCCGCAGGTAGCGACCTTTACCCTTTTGGAGCAGCCACCCGCTTCGATCGCCGCCCGGCAAGCGCTGACCCAGCAGTCGCCTCAAATTCGAGCAGGCTTGCTCAACGCCTATCTGCAGCGCTATCGCTACCTCAGCACCTGGCAAGGGGCCAACCGCTTGGCCAACTGGTATCCCAATGTGATGCCCCTCACGCGGGACCAGGCTCAGATGTTGCAAAACTGGCACAACGCTTTAATGTCACCGTTTTTATATCGCGGCGATCGCGGCGATGTGGAAACCGCCGCCCAGCTCTATGCCGACTTTTTCGACACGCCGATTCAAAAAGCCGAATCTGAGGCTATTCAACATGCGTTGGAGTCAACCGTGCAGCGGGACGGCATCGCCGCCGGGTTGCTCAACATCACCGATCGCGTCGTTGCTTTAGCCCAGCAAGAAGTCACGGTGAAACCAGCGGGCGACTGGGCCGAGCTCACCCTTTACGAACGCTACGAAAACTTTACGGCTGACGCTCAGGAAGTCGTTTATCAGTTCTCCCTCCCTGAAAGTGCCGCCATCACCGGCATCTGGTTAGGGGAAGCCGACTTGGCTGAGCGTTATCCCTTTGTCGTGTCATCCCGAGGGGCTGCGCAGCAGGTTTATAAGCAGGAAATCGAACGCGCCGAACGGCTGAGCATCGCCGAAGATCCGGCCCTGCTAGAACAGGTTGGTCCCCGGCAGTATCGGCTGCGGGTGTTTCCCATTCCCCAGCGGGTGAGCCGAGGCAAGCCCGGCAGCACTCACCTGTGGATGACCTATCAGGTACCCCAACAGGCGGGTGGGTGGCCGCTGCCGCAACTCACTGAAAAGCGGAACCTGTACTGGACGCCAAAAACCGAACGTCGCCGCCTGGGTCAAAAGCTCAAAAATGCCGATGATGTTTGGTACGAACCGGCCATTCCTGCTCAGGTGGTAGCTGCGCCACAAGTCCATCAGGCCACCCTCGCCGAGGGCTATCAGGTTTTGGCGACGCCGATCGCCGATAAGCCAGCCGCGCCCCTCAAAAATCAGCGCCTAGCCGTGTTGATTGACACCTCTCGCAGCATGGGCGATCACACCGCCGAGCTGACTCAAGCCCTGATAGAGATGACGGCGATCGCGGCTGACAATACCGTCGATTGGGTTGTTACCTCAGAGACCGGCATGCCCGCGCAGCAGCTCAGCCAGTCGCCCAAGGTGGCCGACCTCTCGTTTTACGGCAGTCTGTCTTTAACGGAGCAGCTGCAGCAGCTCGATAGTTTACGGCAAGGCGCAGAGTACGCGGCCATTCTGGTCCTCACTGACGCAGGCAACTACGAACTCGAAGATGACCAGGCAACAGTGCCAACCTTGCCCGGCTCGCTCTGGCTGGTGCATTTAGGG
>CALCPB010000698.1 GCA_937897665.1 uncultured Halomicronema sp.
CAAGCGCCAGAAGCGATCGCGGTCTCAGTTATTGCCCATTGGAGCGGGGGCATCGTGGCCTACAGTGCCGACAGCTTTCCCGGCTCGGTATTGAAGGACGTGGGTTTTGCCCGCAATCCGGCTCAGGATGAAGGAAAACACTACGGGATTCGGCTATCGCGGGAGGATTTGACTCAAATAGACGGCGATGTCATATTTTTGCTCTATAACTCCGAGTCAGAAGACAGTGTGGGTAAAGCTGCATTTGTCAGTGACCCGCTGTGGTCGCAGCTCGATGCGGTGCAGCAGGGCATCGTGTGCCAAGTGGACAGCGCCAATTGGTCAGGGGGACGCAGCATTCTAGCGGCTAATCAGATTTTGACTGATGTGGAAGCGTGTCTCACACCCACCAACTGAGATCAGGCGCGATCGCAGCCCGATGACGACCGATCCATCAAGGGACAGGTTGCTGAATCGATTTGTTGATCGACAGAGGGGGTGGGCAAACGCCTTGGCCCGTCATGATATAGTTCCTAATTAAGAATTAATATCATTTAGATGCCAGATTTAGTGGTGTCTGCGTTTAGCTCAGGAGCCGCGCTTGCTTTCAAGGCGATCGCGGCAGACTGGGTCAGGAGTACAGCTCGATGACGACTCGACTGCAGTTAAAAAATTGGACTGATTGGCTCTTGCCCAGTGGTGCAGACTATACCCAACTTTTACATGCGGATGTGTCTGACCACATTCAAGTCTGTCCGCCGCAGTTGGGGCACGGCTATCTGCAAAAAATCACCCTGCGCGATGATCTGACCCTGGTGGTTTTGGACTATACGCTCAACCAAGATGTGGTCGTTGATGCGGCGGGTGACGGTAAGAGCATTGAGTTGACCTTCCATTTGGACAGCCGGACGCCCGGATATAGTTTTTTCTGTCCTGATATGGGGATGAGAGACGTAGCGGTGATTCCGGCTCACCAGCGCTTCTGTAAAGTTGAGTGGTTCTTTCGGCGCCCCCCGCTGCCGCCCTACTATCAGGCCTTCTTAGAGCAACTGCCCTCGCCAACCTATGAAATTGTGGAACGTATCGTGCAATCGGTCACTCACTATCCAAGGCGCGGGGCGCAGACCCATACGGCGGCAGACTTAAACGCATTGCATCACGCTGTGGCGAATGGTGCCCTCGGCAACTGGCGTCAAAGCTCAGCTGATTTGATTTGCCAAGCAGCGATCGCCCTGAACCATGCTGTACGCCAGCCGATTACGCCAGCCATGCAGGCCGTGATTGAGCAAATTTTAAGTTGTCCCTATCAGGGCCGCACCCGCCGCACTTACTTAGAACGTCAAGCCCTCAAGCTCACTGCCCTGCGCTTCAACTCGATGGCCGAATCCCGTCAGTTGGCCACCGACTACGATTACGTTTATCAAGCGGGAGCCATTTTAAGACGAGAGTTTGTGCAGCCCCCCAGTGTAGAAACGCTCGCCCGTCAAGTCGGCACCAATCGTTTCAAGCTCAATCAAGGATTCCATCAGGTGTATGGCACCACACCCTTTGGCTACTTGCGAGATTGTCGCCTCTGGCACGCCCGTCGCTTGCTCATGACATCAGAGTTATCGATTAGCCAGGTGGCGACTGCCGTCGGCTATACCTGCCGGAGCAAATTTGCCACCGCCTTTCGGCAGCAAATGGGCCTTAATCCCAAAGCTTTTCAAATGCAGGCTTGGCGGTTAGTCAGCTAAGGCAGTCACGCAAAAATCTGGTCCTCATGGTCGGGGGTTGGAGCGACGAAATCTTGACCACAAGCGCGGCTGTCCTGGAGCGATGATTTGCCTGCCGCGTCTTCAGGGCGCCTGAGAATTTGGCGGCGCTCGCCCACGGGTGTGCGCCACTTCTTTTAACAAAATGCGTTTGGGCACCAAAATCTCTACCCAGCGATTAGCAATTCCGATACCGTACTTGAGAATGATTCGCTTCAAGTCGAGCGATGGCTGGAGAAGACGGCTGGAGCCTGTTCTCCCCGCGCAACTGGGCTTGGAAACTGGTGTGTGAGGAAGATGATGGAAAACGGATGGCTGGGGTTGAAACTATCGATCCTGTTAACTGCAGGTGGGCTAACTGGGATAGCAGAAGCAGCCGGGGCTCAAGCGGCCTCTGAAGCTGGGGCACCCCAAATTCTGAAAGCGGCAGAAGCAAAGGCGTCGCCAGATAGCTTGGCGACGGGAACGGCGCTGTTCTCATCGGTGAATGAGGCGATCGCGTCCCCTCCCTCATCATCCCTAGCGCCAACTGACGACGCTGACAGGCTGGCCCAAACAGACTCAACACCGGTCGCCATCACCGATATTCAAATCGAGTCCACCGAGACTGGTTTGCAAATCGTGCTGATCACCGCCGAGGGCGGACTCGCCGCGCCTGACACTTCGACCGTCTCGGGCAATGCTCTGATTCTCGAAATACCCAACGCGACGCTAGCCCAGACAGAATTTCAAGAATTTCAACCCGCTGAGGGCATTGCCCTCATTCAGGCTTCAGAGTTACCAGGTGTTGGCGGAGCCTCTCCAGCGGAGAATCGGGTCCGGCTGGTGATTACGGGAACCGATGCTGCCCCCATCGCTGAAGTTGATGCGGCAGCGACCGAACTCGTCTTGAACATTACGCCCGGTGTCGCGATCGCGGGGGATGTGGCTGAAGACGCGATTCAACTGGGTGTGGTGGGTGCTGACTCAGACGACTATGTTGTCCCCAATGCCACCACCGCCACCCGCACCGATACGCCCCTGCGCGACATTCCTCAATCGATTCAGGTCATTCCGCAAGCCGTACTCGAAGATCAGCAAGCCATCCGCCTGAATGACGCCGTACGCAATGTCAGTGGCGTTGTGACTGGGTCTAATGATCCGCGCGGACAAAGATTCATTATTCGCGGCTTTGATAGTGCCTCTGTGCTGCGGGACGGCTTTCGCCTGACGGATGGCACCACCGGGAACATTGGTTTTCCGGAACTTGCCAATATCGAACAACTCGAAGTCCTCAAGGGGCCAGCGGCTATTCTGTTTGGCTCTCTAGAACCAGGAGGCGTCATCAACCTGGTGAGTGAGCGCCCGTTAAGTG
>CALCPB010000699.1 GCA_937897665.1 uncultured Halomicronema sp.
CGCCCAGTCCGGCAGGGCGAATGGCAATACCCCATCCCAGGCTGAGATAGGGGTCGAGCAGCAGTGGATCGTATTGGGCCTCATTGGCTGCCAGGTTGGTGACGACGTAGCCAGCGGTCTCGTCTGTGGATGTCGAGAAAGTCGCTTCATAGGCACCGGGTTCGGCGACATCCGCGAGCGTCCAGCCGCTACCGCTGCCGATGACCGTCGGGTCATAGTCGTCATTGCCTAACACGCTAATTCCTGCATAGTAGGTGCCAGCGGTTTCAGCGGTGAAGGTGAGTGCTGCCTCGCCTGCGCCCGGAGTGATCTCGTCTAAGGTCTCCACTTGACCCACCATATCCAGTTCGCCGCCGTTGGCATCAAAAATCCGCAGTACGGGCTGCAGCAAAGATTCGGAACCATCTGGCGCGATCGCATCGACAGCAATATTGATAAACTCTCCCGCCGCCAATTCAAAGGAATAGAGATCCACATCATCGGAAGGATCGAGAATTGGGTCAGTGCCAAAGAAATCGTACATATAGTTGGCCTCGCCCGTCACCACCGCTGGATTATCGGGCGTCAGGTTTAGGGCGATCGCAGTTTCTAGCGAGTTATTCAGCTCGGTCTCTGTCGGTGGTGGCGGTACCTCGGCGGGCGTATCCACAATTTGGAAACTTCCAACGGCGGCTGACTCCGCAATTTGATACGCGTCACTGGGATTGAGGGTAAAGGTGGCCGTCTCTAGCCCCTCAGACATGCCATCGTCGGCAACGGGCAGGCTAATGGTGGCCGTCGACTCAGTCATGGTAAAGACGAGTTGGGGGGGCTCACTTTCAGCGATCGCAATCTCTCCGGTGATGCCCGTGGTTTCGACACTGGCTAGGTCGAAGTCCTCTAACCCGGTCACTGTCACCGAGACCGTAACCCCATCTGCCGGGGGAAAATTGCTGAGGTTAAAGGTGTGAACTGAAACGGTACCCTCTGATTCCACCAGCACTGCTGGCGCTGTACTCAGGCTCAGCTGTGGCAAAGACTCAGCCGTGTCGCCGATGGTCACTGTGACGGCGCTGGCGGCGGGGTCAACCTGGTAGTCTCGGCTTTCTCCCAAGGTCACCTGAAAGGCTTGCACCCCTTCGACCACCTCATCGGGAAAGGCTGCCGTGGTAATGGTGGCGGTCTGTTCGGTGATTTGGAAATAAAACCCGCTCGATGAGAAATTGGGGATAGGGAAGGCTCCCCCAGTGACTTCGATGCCAAAAACATTAAACTGCCCCAGCAAACCGAAGACCTGCGCGGCCCCAAAATCATCACCAATGCCAGCCGGTGCCGAGGCACTGATATAAACGAGCAAGCCCTCTGGCGGCGGCGGCTCACTCAGAGTAAAGGTAAAGGTGGTAGTATCGCCTGCCGCTTCAGTGATGGCGCTATTTTCTACGGTTAGGCCAACCGTGAGATCGGTTGCTGCTATTGGGACATCTGCAACTGTGTCGTAAACCGTCACGGTAGACGTGGCTGCCGCCGGACTAATATTGACGTCGCTGCTGTCTAGGGTAAACGTGAGCTGTTCTGAGCCATCGGTTTCAGGTTCGGGTTTGTCTGTCAGCAGCAGGTTGAGCAAGGCAGTGTTTTGGGTCAGGTTGAGACGAATGCCCGACGGATTACCCTCCGTGTCTAGAATCGGCCCCAGGATTTCGGCACCACGAATGAAGGGCTCATAGATAAACAGGTACTCGGCCAGGTTGGCGTCCGTATTGAGGGTGACTTCTACTCCGCCTGCGGGGATCGCCCCCTCGGTGGTCAGCAGCACGTTGATGGCGGCTCCGCCCAGGCCGTTGAGCGGGTCAAAGCCTAAATCGCTAACAGTTTCGACCACGGCTGGCGCGACGACTTCGCCCTCTAGGCCGTAGGTGCCCACGATAGTTTGTAGCGAAACCGTGGGCGCATCTGCGGGTGGTGTTTCTTCACTGGGGGGCTGAGTCGGCGGTGGCGGCGCTGGGGTAGAGTCATTCACCAGCTCAAACTCCAGCGTGTAGTCTCCTAGACTGTTCAGGTCAAATTCGTCGAGGGATAAGCCGCTACCGGAGCCAGCCGTAAACGGATCGTAAGCAACGTTGAAGTAAGCGCTAACTCCAGCGTAGTAGGTTCCGGCCTCGGTTACCGTGTACTCAAGGTAGGGCAGAAAAGAGACAAAGGCATCGTCAGGACCGGGGTCGGCAAAGCTAGCCTGGGCTAAGTTGTTACCTTCACTGTCAAACAGGATCAGCTCCGCAAACTCAAGGGGTAAGGTCTCGCCAGCCGCATCGACATCCAGGCGAATGGTGTCGCCAGCGGCTAGGTCAAAGGTGTAAAGGGCAACGTCTTCGGTCGCGTCGACGTCAGGATTGTTGTCAAAGTCAAAGTTGATGCTGCCATTGGCGATCGCGTGGGGCGTTTCCGTCGTAAGCACAACAGGTGTCGCGGTATCAATCGTGTCATTGGCCTCCGTTTCGATGAGGTCGGCAGCGGTTGAGTTGAGGCTATTCGTGGCGGTTGGGGTAGATTCCATCAAACGGATCGTCCTTAAATTGAAGAGGGGGCAAATAGTCAGCCAGACAACAGCACCGGACACCCCGGTGATCGCCAGGGCACCTGAAATAATCTGGCAGGTGTCAGCGATCGCCGGTTGATGTCAGCGTCTAATGCCACCCGGCCAAAGCAGAGCTAGCGTCTCCCAGGCGACCAATACGCGCTGGTAAACCTGGGCGGGCGGATGGCGACCTGCCACCCGGCTCCACTGGCAACCAGTGATGTTGTCTGATCGAGAAGGATCTGCAGCTTTGGGAAGCTGCAGATCCTTCTGTAAATGGCAAAGATACCTTTAGTGGCAGCTAACTACCTGACTGCTGGCACGAATAGTACCTTGCTTTGAAAGCCAGCAGGATCGCGATCGCGGCTTTATTGATCACTCTAGCGACAATTTTGCGCCCTTTGGATGATCAGCGATCGCGGCTCCGTTTTTTTTGACTGGCTCTTAAGGAGAAAGTCTTAAAGCTGCACAAAAAATCCGACTGCCTCAAGTGAGCACAGCCGGATGGATGGTTCAAGTCAGTTTGAGGTGACAGATGACAGGTGACAGGTGACAGGTGACAGGTGACAGGCAAGACTAACTCCCTATTCCCTGTTCCCTACTCCCTATTTCCTAACTAAGCAAACACGCTGTTGTCCAATCCTGTCACACCTTGCACGACACCAATCAGCTCGTTGCTGGCAGTCAGCACCAGGGTGTCGTCACTCAGCTCAAAGAACCTCACGCCACTGGGTGTCAGCCCCCCCAGCTTGATTTGATCGACCCCGATCTCAAAATCAGTGATGGTGTCAACACCCTGAGCGAGACCCAGGACAAACTGGTCGGCCCCGGCCCCGCCGGTATAGGTGTCGTCGCCGAAGAGACCATCAAGCAGGTCATCACCATCGGTGCCCATGAGCATGTCCGCGTCATCGGTGCCAGTGAGGCCACTGCCCGTGCCGCCACCATCGTCGCCTTCGGTGAGGGTAGCGGTGAGTTCGTAGGGGCCGAAGAAGACGCCCACCTCTGGGAAAGTCCAGCCGCTGCCGCTACGAGCGACGTTGGGGTCGTAGTTGCGGTTACCCAATTGACTGACGCCGACGTAGTAGGTTCCTGCTTCTTCAGCAGTAAACTTCAAGTAAGGGTCACGGGAGAACGCCTCACCAGGAGCGGCCCCATCATTGTTGGCCGCAAGCTCATTGCCCTCGGCGTCAAATAATCGCAGTTCGGTATCAGGCCGTTGGATTTCATCTAGCCCAGGATATACAATCGGCAAACCGCGCAAATCTAGAGTGTTCCAATTATCGGCATCAACGTCCAGACTGACAGTCTGTCCCTCTTCTAAGTTGAAAGAATAAAAATCCACATCTTCGGGAAGATCGAGGAAGCTAAGACCAGTAATCCCACCAAGGGAGACAGAAGGGTTATCAGCACTTAGCCCCAAGGCATTAGCTTCAGCAATGGTGCTGTTATCTTCGATTTCTTCAGGCACGCTAACTTGATCGATGGTGTCTGCTAGAGCGAAGGTTACTTCAGTAGCTGCTGGATTAAGTTCATAGGTTTCCCCTAATTCTAGGGTAAAGGTTGCGATTTCGCTGCCCTCATCTACACCATCATCCAGAACAGGTAAGCTAATAGTCGCTGTTTGTTCGGTAATTGTGAAATCAAAGCCATCATCCTGCACCGCCGCAATGGTGCCGCCAGCTACTTCAATCGCATCCAGATTAAACTCACTGAGAGAAGGCGCATCAACACGAACGGTTAATCCTTCTGTGGGTGGAGGTGCACTCAGGCTGAAGGTATGGACACTGACTGTGCCTTCTGACTCAATCAAAGGAGGACTGGGGTCGCCAGATTCATCTAAATTTGTCAAGCTCACTTGAATTTGTGAATCGGGATTGTCAGCAATGGTGAGATTGACTTCACTTGCAGTAGGGTCAATAGTGTAGCCAGCTAGGGGCTGGAGAGCAAAGTTAAGCGCGATGATACCTTCTTGAACTGCTAGAGGATCAATACCAGGAACCGTTAACTCATTAAAAACGGAAAACGTAATCGTGGCCGTTTGCTCGGTGAGGGTAAAGAAAAAGCCAGAATTATCACTGTTGCCAACGGGGAAACTACCACCCTCAATTTCTGCTTCGAGCGCTAAAAACTGACCGAGGGGGCTGCCTACAACCGGATCATCCTCGCTATCAATAAATACAGTCACGCCTTCTGCGGGAGGTGGCTCAGAGAGCGTAAAAGTGAGCGTGGTTTCGTTGCCTTCTGACTCAATCAGTTCAGACTCACTGATGGTCACACCCACTTCGGGAACAATAGCTCCCCCTCCGGTAGGCGGTGGCACATCTGCTAGAGAATCGTAGTAAGTCACCTCAGTCATTCCTGCCTCGGGAGCAACTTCATAGCCTTCCCCTGGCTGCAAGAAGAAGGTGACATTTTCTACACCATCGGTTTCCAGAGGTTCAAACGTATCAAGCAAGTATGGAGCGAAAATGCTGGCAAAAAACTCTGAACTAGCTGACACTAAAGTGACGATCATTGTGGGCTCTTCAATGCGAAGCCGAATTCCTGTTGGTGTCCCAGCTTCGTCATAAAAGGCACCAAGCGATTGCCCGCCGATCGTGCTGGGAAGACTATTCTGTTGAGACAAGGAAACATAATCAAACAGATTGGCATTGCTGTTGAGGACAAGTTCAATACCTCCTTCAGGAATTTCACCCTCGGCTTCAATGGTGAAGTTAACGCTAGAAATCCCACCTACTTCAACGAATTCCACGACCGCATTCGTGAAGTTGCCCTCACTATCGACGGTAGTGGGGTTGGCCGTTAAGGAAAGTGTGGGAGGCTCGGTTATATCTGGATTAATGACGGGGGGAGTTGGAGTCCCTGTGGCGCGAGGATTATCTTCTGTCAGCAGATCGATAGTGATGTCATAGTTGCCGTAGACAATTCGATTCCCATTACCCGAACCAGGTATTTGAGGGTCGCCTGCATTACTAAGGTCAAATGCATCTTCACCAAGAATACCGACATAATAAATTCCATCTTCTGATGCTGTAAATTCCAGGTAAGTATCCGTTTCGTTTGCATCAAAAGGATCGATTCCCCCAAATAGTTTGTCAGGCGCAGCAATGTCGGGAAGTATTAAGATAGGACTTCCTTTGTCATTTTTAAGCAGTTCGCCATCAGCATTGAAGATACCTGTTACTAATACATTGCCAGAGCCAAAACTATTCAGATTGCCTGCAACTTCAAAGGTCTCAATAGCAATTGTATCTCCTTCATCTAGCTCCACTTTGTAGTAATCATCATCCTCACTGTAGTCAATATAGGTGTAGGTGCCGTCTTCATTCAGGTAGCGATTGCCAATGTCGAAGTAGATAGCATCGCTACCAGAAAACGATGGGTTCTCAGGTGTTATTTTTGTGTCAACGGCTTTAGAAATGATGTCGTTGGGTTCGCTAATAACCCCTTGCGGAATATCTGATGCAGTATCCACCAGGTTGAACGCACCGCCGCTATAATCTGCGACAATTTCATACCCGTCTCCCGCAACCAAGCTAAAAGTTGCTGTTTCACCTGTTTCCGTTTCGCTATCAGTGGCAATGGGCAGGTTTATCAGGGTGGTATATTCGGTCATCCGCAGGTCCAACACGCCGTCCCGCACTTCGACAATTTCACCCCCTTCCACAGAGACTCCAACTAGGTCAAACTCGCTCAGGTTAGGTGCATCGACTGAAACGATTAGGCCACCTTCAGGAATCACATCACCGGTTGCTAGAAAAGCATGGGCGGATACAGTGCCTTCGTCTTCGATCAGATAGTTCGGCCCAGTAAAAAGACTAACTTGTAGCATTGCTGAAACTCCATATGGATTACGGTTTCATAGCGATGCGAAAAAATGTCAATGGAGAGTGAGGTTTGGAGGCTTTCATTCTTAGAGCAGTCTCCATATATCACCCCTCAACTTTCTGCCAAGTTCTCAGAGATATTTGGCAAAGTATCAAATAAGTAGGTTGCCTTAAATAAAATGAGAACGTGTAAGTTGCGATTGAGGGACGAAGTCCAATACCTACGGGGGTTTTGCTGTTGCTCATCCATCCTACAAATACATACGGCGATCTACTTATCATTTCAAAGAAACAATTGTAGAAGGGACGCCGCTGCGTCTTGAAGTTCCGACTCATAGATGGGTACTGAGCAACCAACCTCGTGGGCAGTCAACACCTTATATCTTCTGCGCTAACATTTCTTACGTCACTAATGAAACAAGTTCTCAGCAATGATACGGGGTTTTTAAGATTATTTTTTTCACTAGACCGATTATTTTTTTCACTAGACCGATTATTTTTTGCTCACCCCAAATATATTGTCTATCTACAGGCTTTCTGATATTGTTTGGGGCCTACGCCAAACTTGCGCTTAAAGGCTGTAGAAAAATAGCTTGTTCTAGTAAACCCAGCTCGATGAGCAACTTCAGCAACGCTGACATCTTGTTCTGCCAAAAGCTGCTTCGCTAGCTCTAAACGATGAGATCGCAGTATGCCAAATACAGTAGTGTCAAAACAGGCGCGAAAACCTTGTCTCAATAAGAACTCATTTAAACCCACTTGACGTGCCAACTCTTTTAGAGAAGGAGGATTGTTCAAGTCTTTTAATAGAATTTCTTTAGCGTAGTAGATGCGGTCTAGCTGATCGGATTTGAGGATTTTTCTTTCTGTTTCTCCCTGATGAGTAGCAACCTCATGGTTTAGTACCAATGCCACCAGCTCGATAATCTTACTTTCCAAGTAAGCTCGCTTAACCAATCCCTGATAAGGACTGTGAAAAATCTGCTGCAGCACGGCAACCATCATCGGCTGCATGTCTCCAGAGCGCACATAGATCTCTTGGCTTAAGGGTCTCACTAAATGCTGAAGTTTTTTGGGTAACTCTTCCTTTGGAGATGCGGCAAAAGAGCGGAGTACTGATGGATGAATTTCAATTTGCACCGCAGACCAGGGTTCTAAATCATAATTACCAGTGCTATGAGGGTGTAGACCTTTGCTCATTAAGTAATATTTTCCAGCAATATGTGGGAGTAAGATTTCGCTAGGTGTAGAGGCAAAAATAGATTGTCCTTTCCCTAAAAGCGTAAAATGACATCGGATATTACGGCATGCTTGCTCAAGAGAGTTGACCATCACGCGATCCTCATTTTGAATTTGAGCAATGTTTAGGTAGATGCCTTCTCTCAACTCAATTTCTCGTTGCCATCCTTGAGCAAATCGGCCATCAAACTTTAATGTGGTGTCTAACTTATCGATAGGGTCAAACAGTAGTTTCGCTTCATCAGCCTCCTGAAATTGTTCGTAAAGTTCAGCTTCTGTGAGTCTGATGGTCATGGCGAGTGGTTGAGGGAAAAGTCGCAGGTGACAGCAAACGAAAGCACAATAGGCTTGAAAACACTTTAGAATGCACACTAGAGATTTGCAAAATTTGCAAGTTTGATATGGACTGGTGTCAATCCTCGTTGAGGACGCGACTTTTGCCGACAACCGTGTTGGCGTAGCCACTCCAATGGAGCATCACTGGCGATCGCGGTTGGATTGAGAGGGGCTATCGCCCCTCTCCCAAACCCACTAAGTCTGCTCTCCACAATGTCCCGGCCTTGACCAGCGCAAACACCGCTGCATTACTCAGCGGCGTTCACCACAAAGCGATTGAGGCGATACCCATCCACCTTTTGGCGAATTAACCAGGGAGCCCACTGGGCAAAAAAGCGCATTTGCCAAGGCACCTGTTTCATCAAATCCGGGCTAGCATCGAGAAAGGTGCGCGACTTGACCAATTGTAAGTTGCCCCAGGCTTCGATTTCCTGGGGGTCGTCGCAGGCCCAGCGAAACCAACTGTCTTGCGACAAGTAGCGCATGGCATCGTGGGTGGCTTGGCCATCGACCATTTTTTGCGCGGTGGTGTCGATGAGTAACCAAGCACCAGGAAAGCGATCGGCAATTTGGGTAATGGCTTGCCGAGCCTGGGCTGCTTCTAGATAAATGATCACCGCCTCCGAGATAAAGCACCAGGGGCCGCCGGTAGCGGCGACCGGCTCCATCCAGTCGGTATCTAAAACGCTGGCTTCGAGCATGGTGCGGCGGGGCTCATCGTTAAAAAACTGTCGCCGCAGTGCGAGAGAGTCTGGCAGATCTAGATCAAACCAACGGGCTTGACCATTATCTAAACGCTCGAATCGGGTATTGAGACCACAGCCAATTTCGACTACAGTGCCAGTAGGATATTTGCCTAAAAAGGTCTGCACGTCTTGGTCAACCATGCGGGTGCGTAAGGTGGCCCCCGCTAACGCTTTGGACTTTTGCCATTTAGAGAAGTCGTAATCCAGCGCCGCCACAATCTCGACGGCTTTGTCGTCTTGAATCAGGCCATTTGCTTTTTGGGTTTCTGCTGCTCGCCCCAGCAGGGGAATCAGCAGCGTTTCTTGAACAGGGCCGAGGTCAACTGTAATGGGGGACATGGGGACGATACTCCGTTGAACGGGGGCGATCGCGAGCTGTTTTGCCATGATAGCTAGCCTTGAGCGGCGTCATGATCACCATCGCGTCGGCAATGATCACGAAGCCGTCGCTAACTGGCAAATTAACGCTGTCGAGATCGCTCTGGACCAATGTCAGGCCCTATCTCAAGCGCTTTAAAAAGGATCGGGGGGTAGTGCCAAATTTACGCTTAAAGGCACTGGCAAAGTAGCCTCGGTGAGCAATGCCTACGGTATGAGCGATCGCCTCAATCGTCATTTGATCCGCCTCTAGCAATTGTCGAGCTAGTTCCATCCGGTAGTCGTGTAAAACCCCAAAAACAGTGGTGCCAAAAAGCTGCTGAAATCCTCGCTGTAACTTGCGTTCATTGAGGCCAACCTGCCGCGCTAGCTCAGTGAGTGCAGGGGGCTGCGTGATGTTTTGCAGCAAAATGGTCTTCGCCCGATGCAAGGGCTCAATGTCTTTGGGTTTGACCCCACCTAATGGGGAAGGGTCAGAGCAGTAATGTGTGAGCTGAGAAATACAAATCGCCAGTAACTCCAAGGCTTTGGCCTCTAAATAGAGCCGTCGAATTCCCGCTTGATGAGGGCAATGGAGGATGAGTTGAAGGATGTTGGCAATTTCAGGCGTTATGTGACTGGGTTGAAAGTAAGGTGTCGATGCGGCATGGCGAAACCGTTGCTGCCAGTCTAGGGAAAATTTATGCAAATCATGTTCTAGCAGCTTCAGGAATAAATGGGGGGTGATGGCCAAGCTGACGACCAGAATCTTTTGACCGGCTAGTAATTCAGTGGTGCCTGCGGCATCGGGAATGGTGGCAAAGGTAGTTTGCCCCGCGGCGACACTCAACTCAGACTTGAGCCCAGGGATACTGCCCCTGGTTTCGCCAGAGAGACAGAAGGTAAAATCGAGCAGTGAATATTGAGTGGATAACTGGGTGAAGTCGAGGATTAGATCTTGCTTGAGCTCAAATTCGTAAATAAAGAGATCTAAGCCATCGCGTAAGTTAAGGCCGCGCAGATAGCCTTGCCCTAGGGTGGCAGGTAAACATAAGACCGTTTCCCCGATGCTAAGTTGGCGATCGCCCCCGGCCTGCTGCTGAAATTCTTGCGTGGCCTGTTGGATATCGGTAAATGAAAGCGCAACCTTCATACTTCAATAATTAAGCTTAAAGACGTCAAGCCATGACTGGGCAAAGGATCTATAGGTGATGGATAGAGCTAGTTAACGCCATCCCCTCGCTTGCCACGACGGTACTGACCGCATCAGCCAAACACGCTGCTATCGAGCCCAGTGACGCCTTGCACCACACCAATGAGTTCGTTGCCATTGGTGAGCACTAGAGTGCCGCCACTCAGTTCTGAGAGCTTAACCCCGTCAGGCGTCAGGCCACCGAGGCTAATCTGATCGCTGCCCACTTCAAGGTCGGTAATGGTGTCAATGCCTTGGCCCAGGCCAAAAACAAAGCGATCGGCCCCGGCCCCGCCGGTGTAGATATCGTCGCCCAGGAGGCCGTCGAACAAGTCGTCGCTAGTGGTGCCCGTGAGCTCATCGTTACCATCCGTGCCGATGAATTCGCCCGGCGGCAGCCCCAGCAGCGGCACGATTTCAGCATCAATGCGGGCATCGCCCACATCGGTGCCTGCTGCCTCACCTAAGCCCAAGACTTCAGCTAGTTCTGGAGCGAGGAGCAAATCAGCATCGGCCAGGGTCAAGTCATCATCGGCGGCGATCAGGCGACCAGGATTGCTGATGTCGAAGAGAATATCGATGCCCAGACCGTCTTCTAAGGTGTCGGCAACGAAGAAGCCGCTGTTGATATCGCTGGCTCGTTCAGCATTAAACCCGACGGTAAAATCACCAATCGTTAGTAGGGCGACCCCCACAACCAAGAAAGTGATGTCGCCGGTATGGTTGATCGCACCACCCGTAGGAGCAAAGGGGACAGAATCGAACTGGAAGTCGGTACTGTCGGCAATTTCAAACCCAAGCTGAAACTGATTTGAGAATGGCGTTGCCGTCGGAGTGGCATCTCGAATGACTAGACCTGCCGACTCAAACAGCGAAAAGTTGAGGAATAGGCTGGTAATCCCAGATACCACCTGAAAGTTGCCAGGGTCACTGGGGGGCGGCGATACGGTGATGCGGCTACCTAGTTCATCCAGCCCAGCTTGGGGATTATCGACATAGGTGTCACCGGCTCGGCCCGTGGCAATCAGCTCGGCGGTAGTGCGAGTGGGAAAAGCCACGTCTTCGTGGGAGCTAAAGCCGATGGGATAGCCAAATTCATCGGCCCAATCATCAATGTGGAGATGAGGTGGCGGCACTTCGCCTTGGGAGTTGAACTCGGGCCGCGACCAAAAGTTGAGGCCACTGAAGCCATCGCCGACA
>CALCPB010000700.1 GCA_937897665.1 uncultured Halomicronema sp.
CGGCAGGCAAAGTTAGCACCGCACAGTTGATTCATCCGGTGGCCAACGGGGCGCATGTGCTCGCCCGCGACACCGACTTTGACGGCTGTATGAAAATTGTCAAAGAGGTCACTAAGGATAATTCGATCTACCTGGCCAACTCAATGAACAGCCTGCGCATCGAAGGCCAAAAGACCGTTGGCATTGAAATCATGCGGCAGTTTGATTGGGCCGTCCCCGACTGGATCATCATCCCAGTGGGTAACTTGGGCAACATCAGTGCCCTGCACAAAGGCTTCAAGCTCATGATGGATCTGGGCTTAATCACACGCATGCCCCGACTCGTCGCGGCTCAATCAGCCAAGGCCAATCCCTTTTATGAATCGTTCAAAAACGGTTTCAAAGAAAAGAACACCGTGACCGCCCAAGACACGTTGGCCAGCGCCATTCGCATTGGTGACCCGGTGAGCTATACCAAAGCGACGAAGGCGATCGCTGAAACAGACGGCATCGTCGAGCAGGCCACCGAAAACGAATTAGCCGCCGCTGCCGCCCATGCTGATTTGACCGGCATGTTCACCTGCCCCCACACTGGCGTCGCCCTAGCCGTGATGACCAAATTAATCAAGCGGGGCGTAATCTATTCCAGTGACAAAACGGTGGTGATTAGCACGGCTCACGGTCTGAAGTTCACCGATTTCAAGGTGGGCTATCACGAATCAACGCTGCAAGACGTCACTAGCGAATATCCCAACCCCGCTGTGCATTTACCTGCTGACGCGGATGCCGTGAAAGCAGAAATTGAAAAACGACTAAGTCATTAAGAGTTGTCCAAGCAATAACTTGTCCAAGCACCCGGTTTCTGGAAACAGATCAACAGTCTCTAACAAGTCTTCATAGAAACCGGGTTCTTCAATGAGATATTTTTATTGCTGATTACGTCTGACTGAAGACGGCTTCGTAGAGCTCGGTCAGGACTAGGGTGACAGCTACTAAATGTCGTGTGAAAGATCGGCTCTCTTAACAATGGCTGAAGCATTAACCCTCAGCGTCGGCGTAGGGACAGGTCTGCTTGACTGATTGGATGACGGCGATCGCGCCCTTCCCTCACCGCTTGATGAGCGATCGCGGCAGCCCAAATATGCAGCTCATCCGCTGCTGCCCGCCAAGATCCCTGCGCGATCGCGGTAATTTCGTGAGCCGTTGCCGACGACAGCTCCACACCACAGGGCACCGTCGGCAAGCGCACCGCTTGAATTTGCCGCTCGGTCCAAATCCTCAGTGTGGTTGCCTCTAAAGGCGGCAAGCGAATCGTTTGAACCGCCAAACCCGAGAATTTAGCTAGACGGCTCAGATCGGTGTGGGTACCTACGACAAGGGTAGCTCGGGTGCGAGCGGCCCGCCCCAATGCCGCCAGCAGTAGGGGAGCGGGAATGCGATCGGCTTCATCCCAGTAGGCAATGGTTTGGACTGGGGGCACCTTAAAGCGGCCCCAACCCGGAGGGTAGTAAGCATAGACGCCGCCAGTTTGGGCTTGCCAATGGCGCAAATGGGCCGTCTTGCCAAAGCCTTTGTTACCCAGGACTTGCACCAACTGCTGAGCCGCTGGCACAGGAGCCTGAGACCAGCCGCGATCGATCCATAAACTTGGAGCCATCACCGGCTCGCCCAGGGCAAAGGGATTGGCGTGCCAGCCCAAGGCGAGATAGGGGTTGAGCGCGAACTTGGGGTTGAGACGCAGCGAAGTCATCGCGGCATCACCAGGAACGGCCAGGTTTGGGTGTGGTCGCGTTTTGACGAGCGCGGCAGTTTCACCCAGGCTTGCACCGCCCAAATGACGCGAATCAACGAACCGTTATACGTGATGGGACCGCTATGGGGAATCGTCACCGCAAAGGGAAAATCGACCCTTTGGTCACGAATAAGCTGCTCTGGCTGCAAGGGGATGGTGAAAATTGTCTGATCGTCGCGATCGCCCCGCCCCTCGGTATACCAGTAGACAAAGGCACTGGCCTGACGGGGGAGATGGAGATCGGGGGAGTACCAAACAAGCTTCCCCGACAGCTCGTTGCCGACAGTTACCAGCTTGTTGTGAAAATGCATCTCAAACATCACACTGCCTCCGGCACAACTGCAAAGCGAAAGTGCGTCGTATCTTGAGGAATGCCGGGCACATCGACACTAATATGAATTTCCCAGCGCACCTGATTATGCTTAGCATCAAAGGAGGGCGGCCCTTCTGGCAAAACGGTCAGCTTCGTCTCATAGGTGACCACCTGAGTGCCCGTCGAAATGGTCATCAGGGGCAAATCCTGCTCCCAAAGCATGTGGGTTCTGGTTTCAGTGTCGGTGCCCTGACGATATTGCACCCATTCATAGCAGAGCCATTTCGCGGTGATTTCTCCTAAGCCCTGGATATAGCCGCGGCGCAAGGGCCGACGAAACTGCAGTCTAAAGGTCTCTCCCGTTCTCAACGGATAGGACGCTAAGAGAACTTCTCCCGGATGGAATGTAGAAATGATTTTTAGCCAGCGCAGACCCTTCCAGATCATCCCGACGCCCGCTCCGGCAAACACGCCCACAAACAGCAGCATGAGAAACGTTCCCACATGAGGCGCAGTCAGAAAGTTGAACAGCCATACGGCAAAGAACGAAAATGAAGTGCCGCACCAAAGCAGAGCAAACAAAAAGCTCCCTAAAAAATTATCTTCAGACCAGGCTCCTTTTTCATCAACCCACAAAAATCCTTCGGGGACTCGCTCCGGCACAATTAAGCGCCCATCCGAGAGTTGATCTGTTGTTAGCGTTGACATAGCAATGAACGCCTTTGTGTAGTGAAACAGGGAACGATAGGGCGATCGCCACTCTGACACGCGACGATGCCCCGTAACATCCTGCAGACGGGCCAGTTCAATCCAAGGTAATCCTTGCGCTGGGAACGGCGGAGCCAGACAGTCTCCTGCATCCAGTCGTCCCCTCTGAGGAAAAATACACGCTGCTCTCGGCGCTTTACAGATGCCGTAATGAAACTCTCAACAGGCTGAATAAACCGCGTTTTATCATCCAGCGACCATAGACGAGCTAAACATTCTGCTACAAAAGAAACTGCCCAGGATACTGCCATGAAACCACCCGAAAATCGACTGTCTTGAGTTGAGCGCAGCCATTCAAGAACGACTGGCTGAATCGACGCTTGCAGCAGGCTCAACCCAGACTGAATTCTCTGCAATGAGCCCAACGCACCGCCCGATGAGTGTAGGGTGCATCACGTCAAGCAATGACGCACCCTACACTCATTAGAGTCATCGATTGCAAGGGAAAAAGAATGCCGAAAGCAGCAAGAATTTGCAGAGTATTCTGTGCTATTGATGTGAACAATATCCCGATACTTCCTACTTTTGAGCAGGTTGGATCTCAGCAGTACCGTGAGCCTAGGCAACGTCCTTGATCGATATGGCATCCAGGCAGTTTAACCATGCTCATATCCACCGATCGCTGAGAGATTCCCTGTGAGTATCAAAGGATATTGGCGACAAATGATAGGCAACGCTAGACCATTTAACTCTTGCGAAAGCGTTGATTGAGAGATTGTCTATGGGTCAGTTCAACGAGTACCTGAAGGTATGGCATGACGAACACAAAGTTAATCGCCGGTCTCCTGGGTCCCACTCTCATGGTGACCATTGCGTCGGAGTTTCCGCTAGTTCAACCGCACCTTTACGAACAGCAGATTCCGCCAGTCGTCTACCTGTCTGGAGTCATTATGTTCGTCGCAGGGCTAGCCATCGTGCGGTGGCACAACCGATGGCAACGCGACTGGACTGTGGTGGTCACACTTTGTGGCTGGTGCTTACTGACTCTGGGGTTATTTCGGATGTTTGCGGCTGGACTCTACCAACAAGTATCCGGTGACGCGAGTTCACTCTTTTTCATGATTACTGAAGGCATCCTCTTCGCCATTGGGCTCTTGATCACGTGGGAGGCCTACGCCCGCGACACGACGAACGGGCAAGCATAGCCGCCTAGCAAGCGGGTCGGAACCGACGATCAAAGCACTTGCGGTGGATTCACCGATCAGGAGTAGCCGCTCCAGCAGAACGCTATGCCATCAAGCCTCACCACTGCGGTGCAGTATGAGGAGTCTTTCTACCAAACCTTGCGCCGTCTTTAATCGATCAGCATCCGGCGACTGCGCCACCCAGGCCGCCAGCTCATTGAGTGACCCATTCACCAAATGGGCAAACCCCTCAGCATCCAAAACGTTCAGCTGCCCTTCCTCAACCGCGAGTTGAATCGACGCTCGCAGCAGACCAAACCCATATTGATCCATTTCAGTGAGGTCATCTGCCGCCAAAACGGCAGGAGCTTCGACAAACACCAGCCGTCGCAGCTCCTCCTGCTGCGCTACTTCTAAAAAAGCCTGACAGCCAATGACCAACTGCTCCCAATTGGTGTCAAACGGTTGAATTTGCAAGCGAATAGAGTCCGTGATCTCGCCGTAGGCTTCCACCATGACCGCCCGAAAGACGCCCAGCTTGTTGTGAAACTGGTGATATAGCGCCCCTCGGGTAATGCCCAAGTCGCGAATAATTTCCTCAGTGCCGGTGGCGGCATAGCCTTGAGTCGCGAACAACTGCCGAGCGCGATCCAAAATGGCCCGGCGGGTGCGTTGGGTTTGTTCAACCTTAGTCAGCCTAGGGGACATCAGCAACCCTCGACACAAAACATTCAGACAGTATGTATCTTGACAAAGTAAAATCAGTTCTTATAGTTTGAGATACATACAGATTGTATCTTTTGTGGGAATCACCTCAAGGAGGGGTTGATGCTAGCGACATTACATACGCGCCCAGCGACCACTGCCGATATTCCGTTTCTCGCCAGAATTGAGTATGAAGCCTCACTGCCACCGCTCAATCAGTGCTTTTGGGAAGAGCTGCTGCAGGGCACCGGCACTCCAGCCTTGCTCTTTATCGCCGCCAAGTTGAAGGCAGCCGCCTCCAATTGGGGCAACGTTGCTGATTTTCTGGTTTTGTCAGAACAGGGGCAACCCGTCGCGGCCGCAGCAGGCTATGTCCCCAATCCCGATGATTACTGTCCTCTGCGGCTCTCTCGTTTAGCAGCGCTCGCCAATGAATTGAACTGGTCTCCAGCCACTGCTGCCGCTTTTCGCGATCGCTACCTAGAACTTAGGGGCGGCGATTTGCGCCCAGATTTTCTCACCCCTCAAGCCCCGTGGATTATTGAAAATGTAGCAGTCTTACCCGAGGCCCGCGGCCGCGGACTCGGCAAGGCCTTGTTGAATGCCCTACTGCAGGAAGGGAAATCGCAGCAGCACTCTCATGCCGGCATTATGGTGATCAACGGCAATGATGCCGCACAGCACACCTATGAATCGATCGGGTTTAAACCGTATCAAACCTTTTACTCGCATTACTTTTCAGAGCATGCCGACATGGAGTTTCCTGGCGTCACCAAGTTCGGTTTGCGTTTCTCCAAAATGAGCCATTAAACGTTTCTTAGCTATGAGTCCTCAAAACGCCAGCTCTACCGCTATTGCTACCCAACTGATTCACGTGCGAGGGGTTGACTATGCCCTAACCGATACCCAAACTCCCGGCCCACCGGTGCTGCTACTGCATGGCTGGCCCGACAACCGCACTATCTGGCGGCATCAATTAGAGTACTTGAGCTCATTAGGGTTTCGGGCGATCGCGGTAGATTGGATCGGTCACGGCGACAGTTCTATCCCGACCGATGTCGGCAGATATCACGTGAACGAATTAGGGGCCGACACGATCGCCCTCTTGGATGCCCTCCAGATTGATCAAGTGCATCTGATTGCCCACGACTATGGCGCCACGGTCTCTTGGGAAACAGTCGCCAACTACCCGCAGCGTTTTCTTAGCTACTGTGCCCTCTCGGTCGGACATTCCGTGGAAATTTTGCGCGATATCGCGACAGGTCATCTGATGCACTATCTGTGGCTGATCTTGCACGGCCTAGATCGCGCTAGTCGGTATTGGTATCTCAGCCACGACGCCAAGCGATTTAGACACAAGTTTGCTTCGCACCCTGATGCCGAGGCAGTTTTAGCCCGGTTGACGGGTGATGATGACACCACCTTTTGGAGCATCTGGGAGCGAGCGAATCCGTCCTACGACGTTTTCTACCGTCAGTTTTTGGCCGGTCAACGACAGAAACACCTGACAGTGCCCACGCTGGGATTGTATGGCAGTGATGACGAGTGGATGACCGCAGGTCAGCTCTCCCGCTGCTACAAATATGTTGACGCGGTGTGGCGCTACGAATCGATGCGGGGCGGGCATTGGGTGCAGTTAGAGTGCCCGGATGCAGTCAATGCCATCTTGGAGTCATGGCTGTCCGGTCTGAGATAGCTGCAGCAAAACGGATTGCGAATGTCTCTGCTGGGGCGTTCGCCTCAACGTTCACCAAATTGTTGGCTTGAAGGGAGGTGCAAAATGTCATTCAAAACCGTGCTGGTAGCGGGGGCAAGTCGGGGTGTGGGCTTAGCCGTCGCGGAGCATCTTGTCGATCGCACTGATCGACTCGTGGCCGTTTCTCGCACCGCAGCTCCCGTGGGCGAGTGGCTGCAAGCGGACCTCGCGAATTTGGCGGGGGTAGAAACAGTTGCTCACGCGATCGCCGATGAGCCCCTGGATGCCTTACTCTACATGGGCGGCACTTGGGAAACCGATGCATTCACGACTCAATAACGCTTTGAAGACTGCTCTGATGCCGATATTGAACGCGTGATCGCGGTTAATTTGACGGCACCGATCCGATTAATCAAAGCGCTGCTGCCTGCGCTCCGCCGCGCGGACAATCCCAAAATTATTTTGATGGGGGCACTCTCTGGTCTCGATAATTTTTCGGGGCGCGAAGTGGCCAACAGCGCTTCGAAGTTTGGCCTGCGCGGCGTGGTGCATGCCCTGCGCGAAGAGGTGCGATCACAGCAAATTGGCATCACCGTGATTAATCCCGGCAACATTGGCACGCCAGAGGTTTTGGCAGATTTGGCAGCCGATAATCTCACCGGCGGTGAGGCGATCCCACTCGCCGATCTGCTCAAAATTATCGATTGCGTTCTCTCATTATCACGAGCCACCTGCATTAAAGAAATTGACGTGCCAGCCATGCTGGGAGACGGAGCCTGATCGGGTACTGCTGACCACCTGTTGGCGACCGCTATCGTGACTGCCTGCCAACCCACAACAGGCGGATCTCATCTACGAACACTCCTGCTCTTGCAGGGTCGATTGAATGATCGATGCCAGCGCTGATTCAATTCTTTGCCACCCTTGCGGTGAGCTAAAGTCGATACCCAGAAACGTGCGGTGGATTTTGGCCCGGAGCGTCAGATAAACCACACCCGCAATTAAAACCGCACTAATCGCCGGCACGTCTTGACCTTCAGGAAACTCTCCCTTGCTTTTGAGAAACTTCAAGCTATCTAGCGCGAGTTGATCACGCACCTGTGCCAGTTCATTGGTGAGTTCGTTGCCCTCTAGCAGCTCCCACCGCAAGATCTCTTGGGTGATCGAGCGCTCCTGCAAATCGCCCATAAATTCCAGCAGCAGATAGGTCATCCAGTCAGTCAGAGTTGACGCTTCCACCGCAGATTCATCGCCGACCAAAGCTTCCATCGTCAGCCAATAATCGCCCGCTTGCGCAAATTGCCGTAGCAGCATCGGCAAACCGTCAAAATACCGATAAATCAATACCTTATCCACACCGGCCTCGCGCGCAATGGCATTCACACCCAGGCTCTTAAACCCCGATTCAGCCAATAATTTGCCGACTGCAGCCAAAATCCGAGCCTTCGTTTCCGCTTTATCACGCGCCATAGAGCTGCCCTACTGACTTGTCACTTAGTGGTGACCATGATAGTTTGTCACTGGTCAGTGACTTTTGTTCCTTCAAGTGCTTTTGTGGCAGGTAAGGTCATGCAAACCATACTTTTAGACTTAGATATCTACCCCTTCCAAATTGATTTCATGGGGCACGTCATCAATACTGTCTATATTCAGTGGATGGATGTAGGGCTTGTCAAACTGCTAGAGGCAGTAGCGATGCCGACCCATGAAATTGCTCAACGAGGATTCGCGCCAGTCTTGGTGCAAACCCAGATTACTTACAAATTACCCTTGTACTTAGGCGATCGCCCGCAAGTCGAACTGTGGCTATCTGAGTTGCGCGGGGCATCCGCTGTCATGCAGTTTCGGTTTCATAACGATCAACAGGTGCTGGTGGCAGAAGGTCAACAAACCGGCTTGTTTGTCAACACTCAAACGATGCGCCCCAAGCGCCTGACTGCCGAAGAAAAAGCTTTGTTTACGGCATATTTAGAACCCATCAGCGACTGAAGCTCAACCGAGGGAACAACTGCGCTGTGGCCAAGCTACACCGCAACAATCTCAAAAGAGCCAACCTCACTAGCGCAACCCTAGCCAGTGCAGAACGGCAAAGGAGTAACCTTACCCAATAGCTTGTACATTGCCACTGATGTCACGATCGCCCACCTCGGGTGCTGCCTCCACTAGCGGGTTGAGTTAGCGTTGCATCGACTCTTGATCGACGATAAAGGCTTGAATTTCAGACGTGAGCCAAGCTTTTTCTGGGGTTGAAAGCGATGTTCCGAACTTGTGAATTTGCGTGCCTGCACTGAGGGCGATAGTTGTTACCGGGAGATTGTTTTGGGTGTAAGCCGTCGTCATCTCGACACTGTAGAGATCGCGGGCAGCGCCGCTGTGCTCTTGTTTCCACTTGAATAGTTGACGGGTGAGGGTGTAGCGATCGCTGGTTATCGTCAAAGTCACTGTGCCAGCTAGGGCGTTGAGAACCATTAATGTTGGGCCAATTCCCCCTGCCCAGAGCAGAAGGACAAAGAAAAGCATTGGCATGCTAAAAACCACCAAGACAGAAAGTATGCCAAAAATACTCGATATATACATACTGAGTGCAAGAAAAACCATGACCATGGCTTCTGCATTATGAAGGCCAGAGGGGGGGATTTTTAGAGTCAGTTGACGACGACTGCGATGCAACCTAACCTTGCTGCCTGACGGCTTGTGAAAAACCTGGGTCGAGTTCAATGGGCGGACCCTTGATTGAAGTCGTACGACTGGTCGGGTAAGCGTTTCTAAGGCTACCTTTGCAGTCTCAAACCGCTCTTCTAAAAGGGGTTCCAGTAAACTATCTAACCAGTCAGCAAAGCGTTCGGAAACGGTAATGAAGGGACGAAACTCAATCTTGAGTCGCTTTTGGGGCAAGTCGCCGGGATTTTGACGAGTGAGCAGATTCAGCAGGGTGGCGCCCAAACTGTATAGATCGGTCGCAGGGTAGGCCTGCCCACGAAACTGCTCGGGGGCCATATAGCCATAGGTGCCCACCACCGTGCCACCAAAGGCGGTGGCTTCACGATAGGCGGTCTGCACCGCGCCAAAATCCACCAGGTAAATACTCCCGTCGTTGCCGCGAATCAGATTCTGGGGCTTGATATCACGATGAATGATAGGTGGGTTGAGGCCATGCAGATATTGCAAAACCTCCAGCACTTCTGCAGCGATGCATTTGACTGCAGTTTCTGAGAAGCGTTCTCCGGCTGCTACTAACTCTGCTAACGACTGTCCTTCAGCAATTTCTTGAACAATGTAAAACAGTCGGTTGTCGGCGGTATCGACCTGGAAGTAATCGACGTAACTAGGAATCGCGGGGTGATCGAGATCTTCTAAAAGGCGAGCTTCTCGTTCAAAGAGTTCGAGCTTTTTCCAATCGTTCAGTCCCTTGAGCGATAGCTCTTTCAGCGCAACTTGTCGCCCAGTGAAAGCGTCTTCAGCGCGGTAGGTGATGCCGCTGCCCCCACGCCCTAATACGTTCATAATCTGGTAACGGGCTTGAATGAGGGTGCCGATGGGTTGGGTATCGTGCATGACTCAGGGGTGAAAGCTGGCGGCTAGCTGTCACTACAGTGTGCCTCGACCATTTTTCTGGTGGCCAGTGGGGATAGTGATGAGGGGTATGACGGAGCACCGTTTTACCCATGGGCCATTGACACTCTGCGTTGGGTCATTTGGGTCATCCTGCGGCCAGAAGCCGCGCCAGGATTTGTCTTGCTAAAAAAGCGGTGGAAGAGTGAAGCGTTCATTTACCTCACCATGATTCGGATTATGGTCAGACGCTTAGCCTAATTTGATACCTCGGATGAATTCTCAAACATCCTCTTAGTGAGTGGATTGGTCGGCGATGAATGCCTGCAGTTCGGAGACGACCCAGTCTTTTTCGGGAGCGGATAAGGCCAAGCCAAACTTATAGGTTTGCGTACCGGCGTTAAGAGCAACGGCGTGCACAGGGCGGCTGTTTTGGGTGTAGACCGTAGTTAGCTTGACATCGTAAAGGTCTCTAGCGCCTCCTTCACACTGCTTTTGCCAGCGCCATAGCTGACGGGTCAGGGTATAGCGATCGCCAGTTACCTCTAGCGAAAATTTGCCGACTATGGCTTTGGCTAGCGGCCACATGAGCCAGAGGCCCACCGCCCAAAATGGGAGCGAAAACAGCGCAAAGAAAGCACCCCCTCCCGAGACAGCAATCGCCGTCCACACAAAAATGAAGCTATTCCAAAACAGGGCAAAGAGAGCGACTCCTGCAGCTTCGCCTCGGAGACCATTAGGCGGAATGGAGAGCGACAGTCGGCGACGACTGCGGCTGAGCTTGACCTTGCTGCCCGATGGCTGGTGCAGCACCAGTGGCGCATTAGGGTGATGGGATAAGCCGCGACGGGAGGTCAGTAGAGGATTGGTGAGCGCATCGAGAGCCGCTTCTGCTGACGGAAACCGGTCTTCAACCAAGGGTTCTAGCAACCCATCGAGCCAGTCAGCAAACCGTTCTGACACAGTGATGACAGGCCGGAAGTCAATCATTAAGCGCTTTTGGGGCAGGTCACCTGGATTTTGGTGGGTGAGCAAGTTTAGCAGCGTCGTCCCCAAACCGTACAAGTCAGTCGTGGGATAGGCGTGGCCACGAAACTGCTCAGGGGCCATGTAGCCATAGGTGCCCACCACCGTACTGCCAAAGGCGGTGGCTTCGCGATAGGCCGTCTGCACCGCGCCAAAATCAACCAGGTAAATACGCCCGTCGTTGCCGCGAATCAGATTCTGGGGCTTGATGTCGCGGTGGATGATGGGCGGATTCAGCCCGTGCAGATATTGCAGCACTTCCAGCACGGCGGCGGCGATGCGCTCGACTTCGGTTTCTGAAAAGCGTTCTCCGGTGGCGACTAACTCTGCTAAGGACTGCCCTTCGGCAATTCAACGACAGTTCCTTAAGGGCTACTTGTCTTCCGGTGAACGCATCTTCAGCACGGTAGGTGATGCCGCTGCCCCCGCGCCCCAGGACCTTCATAATCTGATAACGGGCTTGAACGAGGGTGCCGATGGGTTGGGTGTCGTGCATAACTGAAGGTGCAGAGCGAGTGGCTACTTTGACTACAGTGTGCCCGGACGGTTTTTCCGGTAACCATTGGCGAAGGGGCGATCGCTCATGATCTGCTAGCTAATTAGAACGCAGGATCGAGTGCAGAGACCCAAGTACCTGAAGACACGATTGGTCAGTGATTCAAGGTGATGGAGTGGGGGACTGAGCGACTGGTTGAAGTGGCACTGACCCGTGCGGTAGGAGGAATTTATAGTGAGGCTGATGGCCTGAGTTCGGGCGTATGCGATTGTCTTCGGAATGACAATGGGTACGATAGATAGCGAGAGTAGTGAAACGGTGTCTAAGTTTTGTTGATTTAGTGGTGTTATGCCGCTTCTGCGTCATCAGTGCTGATGCTTAGCCTTGAGTGAAGCAGCAACTGCTATGTGGAAGCCTGACCTTGTGGAAGGATGTAATTGTTTGGGTGCGCTCGCCTTGATTTAATAACGATAGCCTCTCAAAACTGAATGTGATGTGTCCCTGATCAGCGCAACCTATTCACCCCAGGAGGACTGTAGTGAACCGGTCACGTCTGTGCAGAAGGAGCGATTTAGGATGCCTGAAACTCTTTCTACACAAGAATCCTAGTCGAATATGACACCCGCTCAACAAGATCCTTATCCTCCCCCGAGTTGACCGTTCTTTCTCCACAGCAATGCCATTTCCTGCCAGCGTCACTTCGAGCCCGCTCTCTAACCTTTCAGGTTATACCTTGGGCGAGATCCTGCACCAGGGAACGCGGACGGTTGTGTGTCGGGCAGTACACGTAACATCACAACGCCCAGTCGTGATCAAAGCGTTGCGACGTGATTACCCCAGCTTGATTGAGCTAGCGCAGTTTCGCAATCAGTATGTGATTGCCAAAAACTTGGCGATTCCAGGAATTGTTCGCCCCCTGAGTTTAGAACCGCTCGGTCATGGCTATGCCCTCGTCATGGCAGATGAAGGCGGGCTCTCACTGGCAGCCTATGCTCAGCAGCGAGGGTCCCAAGGGACCAGTCTTCAACTATCGCTGCCATGGCCCGAGATCCTACAGATTGCGCTGCAGCTAACCGATATTCTTTATGGGCTATACCAGCATCGGATCATCCACAAAGACATCAAACCGGCCAATCTCTTAATTCACCCGACGTCTAAAGCAGTTCAGCTCATAGACTTCAGCATTGCGTCGCTGCTTCCCAAAGAAAAACAAGAACTCCAAAGCCCCAACAGACTGGAGGGCACTCTGGCCTATCTGGCTCCCGAACAAACGGGCAGGATGAACCGGGGCGTTGATTATCGAGCCGACTATTATGCGCTGGGGTGTACTCTCTACCAGTTGCTCACAGGCCGCTTGCCCTTTGAGGCAGATGATCCTTTGGAACTCGTGCATTGCCACCTGGCCAAAGTGGCGACACCCGTCCACCAGATCAATCCGACCGTCCCCCAGTCGCTCAGCGCTGTTGTCGCCAAACTGATGGCCAAGAATGCCGAAGCCCGCTATCAGTCTGCATTGGGCTTGAAGCACGATCTAGAGCAGTGCTTGACTCAGTGGAAAAACACTGGAACGATTGCGACCTTTGACCTGGGACAGCGGGATGAGTGCGATCGCTTCACCATTCCTGAAAAGCTTTACGGTCGGGCAACTGAGGTCCAGGCTTTATTAAACGCCTTCGACCGCATCTCGATCCGTGAGGCTGATGGCCGCGCCGCGCCACCATGCGAACTCATGCTCATCGCGGGCTGCTCAGGGATTGGTAAAACCGCTGTGGTAAATGAAGTCCACAAACCCATTACGCGCCAAAGAGGGTATTTCATCAAGGGCAAGTTCGACCAACTCAACGGCAATATTCCGTTCTCTGCTTTCACCCAAGCGCTGCAAGACCTGATGGGGCAACTGCTCTCAGAGTCTACAACTCAACTAGCGCAATGGCGCACAGCAATTTTGACAGCGGTAGGAGAAAACGGCCAAGTTTTAGTCGACTTGGTGCCGACCCTCGAACAAGTCATTGGCCCTCAGTCACCGGCCTTAGAGCTATCAGGCCCAGCGGCACAAAAACGTTTTGACCGCTTGTTGCAGAATCTATTTGCGGTGTTCACCACGGCAGAACACCCCTTGGTGATGTTTTTAGATGATTTACAGTGGGCTGATGCCGCTTCACTGCAGTTGATCAAGCTGCTCATGAATCGCAGCGGACATTTACTCCTCATCGGCGCTTACCGCGATAACGAAATTGCACGGACCCATCCGCTCCCTGCAGTTGTCGAGGAACTGCAGAAAAGCGGCAAAGCGGTTCACACTTTAACCCTTTCCCCTCTCAGCCTGAGCGATACCCACCAGCTCGTTACCGAAACGCTCCGTTGTTCTAGAGAGCGATCGCGTCTACTGGCTCAGTTCATTCACCGTAAAACCCAGGGCAATCCTTTTTTCCTTACCCGGCTGCTCAAATCGCTGCACGCAGACGGGTTCATCCAATTTGAGCGACAGCAAGGATGTTGGGCATGCGATGTCACCCAAATCACCGCACCGCATCTGCACGACGATGTGGTGAAGTTCATTGCTCAACAGCTGCAAAAGCTGCCCCTGCCCACCCAACAGGTGCTGAAGCTCGCCGCTTGTCTGGGCAATCAGTTTGACTTGGCCACTTTGGCTCTCATTTCTGAACAATCAGAATCAGCCACCGCCGCTGACTTATGGCCCGCTTTGCAAGACGAGCTTATTCTGCCGATGGATGAAGCTTACAAATTTTTTCAAGATGACGCGGCCATAACTCCTGACGGCTCCGGTTTAGTTCTCTATAAATTTCTGCATGATCGCATCCAGCAAGCGGCCTATTCTTTTCTGACTGCGTCTGAAAGACCTCAGACGCATTTGAGCACTGTACTACTCATGCTTTAGCATTAGGCGACGCCGGAATTAGTGCATAGTTTTTTCTTCATTGCCTACATTA
>CALCPB010000701.1 GCA_937897665.1 uncultured Halomicronema sp.
GGCAGGAGACTTTCCATGCGCCTCTCTCAGACGCTGCTTGAAACCCTGCGAGAAGACCCGGCTGAGGCGGAAATTCCTAGCCACAAGCTATTGTTGCGGGCCGGTTACATGCGGCGTATTGACGCTGGGGTCTATGCCTACCTGCCGCTGCTTTGGCGCGTGCTCACCAAAGTGTCGGACATCGTGCGCGATGAGATGGACGCCATCGGCGCGCAAGAATGTCTGCTGCCGCAGTTGCAGCCGGCGGAATTATGGCAAGAGTCAGGCCGGTGGGACACCTACACCAAGGCTGAGGGCATTATGTTTTCGCTGGTCGATCGACGCCAGCGTCAAATGGCCCTCGGGCCTACTCATGAAGAAGTGGTTACCACGATCGCCCGCGACATGATCCGATCCTATCGTCAGCTGCCGCTGAATCTGTATCAGATTCAGACCAAATTTCGCGATGAGATTCGCTCCCGTTTTGGGCTGATGCGCGGTCGCGAATTCATTATGAAAGACGCTTACTCCTTTCATGAAACTGAGGAGAGTCTGAAGCAGACCTATCAGGATACGTACACCGCCTACACCAACATTTTGCAGCGGTGCGGACTCGAATTTCGCGCGGTGGATGCGGATTCTGGGGCGATCGGCGGCTCGGGGTCAACGGAATTTATGGTGTTGGCCGAAGCCGGCGAAGACGAGGTGCTGTACACCGCCGATGGGCGGTATGCCGCAAACGTGGAAAAGGCTGTTTCGCTGCCGGTGGATGCGGTACCGTCTCCGTTCAACACCTATCAGAAACTGGAAACGCCGAACACGCCAACGATTGATTCCTTGGCGAAGTTTCTCGACTGCTCACCGACCCAAATTGTCAAGAACGTGCTGTATCAGGTCACCTATGACAACGGCCGTGGAGTTTTGGTACTGGTCAGCATTCGCGGCGATCAAGACGTAAACGAGACCAAGCTGCAAAACGAACTGTCGAAGCTGGCAAGCAACTATGGTGCGAGTACCGTGATTGCCCTCGCGGTGCCCGATGCTGAAGCTCAGGGCAAATGGGCGGCCCAGCCGTTGCCTTTGGGGTACATTGCCCCTGACCTCGCCGATGACTATGTGAAGTCAGACGTGCAGGGATTGGAGGCCAATTTTTTAAGGATGGTGGATGAAACGGCGATCGCCCTGAAGAATTTTGTCACCGGCTCGAACGAGGCCGGGCACCACACGGTGGGCGGTAACTGGAACCAAGAGTATCCGTTGCCCGCGCTGACGGTAGACGTGCGGGAAGCGCAAGCCGGCGATCGCGCCGTGCATGATCCGGCGCAAACGCTGCAAGTCGCGCGGGGCATTGAAATCGGTCATATCTTTCAGCTGGGGCAAAAATATTCCCAGGCCATGGGCGCGACCTGCACCGCTGAGTCCGGTGACGAAGTGCCGCTGTGGATGGGGTGTTATGGCGTGGGCGTATCGCGCTTAGCCCAAGCTGCGGTAGAGCAGTCCTACGATAAAAACGGCATTATTTGGCCGGTCGCGATCGCGCCTTATCACGCGATTGTCGTGGTGCCCAATATCAATGACGAAGCCCAGATGAGCGCTGCTGAAACTCTCTATGCCGAACTGAATGCGGCGGGTGTCGAGACGCTGTTGGATGATCGCAAAGAGCGTGCGGGCGTAAAGTTTAAAGACGCCGATTTGGTCGGGATTCCGTTTCGGATTGTGACGGGGCGATCGCTCAAAGAGGGCAAGGTCGAAGTCGTGCAGCGAGCGACTCAAACCGCTGAAGAAATGGCGTTGTCGGAAGTGGTTTCGACGATAAAATCATGGGTGGTCAACGCTTAGGGGCGAGGTCGGGCTGCCCAAATTTTCCAGTTCTTATCCACCATGGTCACCGTGCGGCTCCGAGAAGCGGCGCACGGTGACCCTCTCCCCCCAAATGCCCACCTTCAAGATCTGTCAACGAGTGAGAAAACGAGATGGAATGGATCACGATTATTCTGTCGAGCCTGTTTACGCTCATTTCTCCCGTGGGCTTAGTGGCTGACCAGGTTGCCGAGGGATTAATTCGCGATCGTATCGACAAGGCCGATCTGATTGACGTCCGCATTGACAATGCCTCCAATTTTCAGCTAGGAGGCGGTCGGATTGATCGCGTTCGTTTTGCTGGCCGGGGGATCTATCCAATTCCTGAGCTACGGATTGATACGCTCGATGTCGAGACGGACCCGATTGATGTCGATCTACGCGCCCTGCAGTCGGGTAAATTTGCCCTCGATGAACCGGTGCAAGCGGCGAGCCACATCATCCTCGATACCGCAGACCTTAACTTGCTGCTACAGTCACCGCGAGTGCAAGATCTGCTCGATACCCTGCGTTTCAACCTGCCCGGTGCCTCTGACCGCGAAAAAAATCGCTATGGGTTGGGTAATCCTCACATTCAGTTCCTCACGGGTAATCGGGTGCAGGTGACGATTGATTTAGAAGATCGGGTTTTAGAAGAACAGGTTGAGGCTTTAGTCGAAACTGGCTTAGAAATTGTGGATGGTCACCAGTTAGTTTTGGTTGAACCCACTGTGGTGATCGATGATCAACCCGTCCCCAATCAGCTGTTGGATGCCTTTTTGGCAGGCATCGATTCTGAACTTACCCTCAAACAGTTCGAAGAGGTGAATGTTGTCGCCCGCGTGCTGAACTTTGAACTACAGCCCCAAGCTCTAGATTTGGTTTTTTTTGTGCGGATTGATCCAGACTCGCCCCTCTTGGACGGGGACTAGCGATCAGAGCTGGCATTAATCTCTGGGAGGAAGTGTCATAGGGCGTTCCCCCGATTGGCAAGGCGCTGTGTCATTCTGTCAGTAGTGTTAGGGCTTGAGCTATGGAAGACAAATCACCCCGGCGTCGACCACCCCTTGGTATTGTGCTGGCGTTTGCCGCGATCGTCCTCAGTGCCGGTAGCGCCACCGCTTGGTTTACCTGGCGGGCGATCTCTCCGCCTGAACCCCTGGCTGATTTTCCTGAGCTTGAAATCGAAGGCGACGCCGTGCCGGAAGGGTTCGAGGCCCCGACTGCTGAACCCATTGAGGTGCCCGATCCGCCCGAAACAGACGTAGCCCAGACACCCGCTGTCAGTGAGAGTACGCTCTATTGGCTATCAGCCGATGGCGAAACGGTGGCGCTCAATCCCGCGACCGTTGATCTGCCAGCGGCGTCTTCCTCAACCGATGCGCTGGGGCTCGCGTTTGCTGATCTGATGAGTGGGCCAGAGGGTGCCGGTATCGCCACTGGCATTCCGCCCGAGACGGAACTGATAGCGCTTTCGGTAGAATCTGACGGCGTTCATATTGACTTATCAGCAGACTTTACCGTTGGCGGCGGCAGTGCCTCAATGATCGGGCGGTTGGCTCAGGTCGTCTACACTGCGACGGCGTTAGAGCCTGATGTGCCAGTGTGGATTGATGTGGAAGGTGAACCGTTAACCCTGCTCGGAGGGGAAGGTCTAGAGGTGCGTCAGCCGATGACCCGCGCTGATGTGGAAGCCGATTTTGGGGTAACTGCTCCGACGGATTGACGCTGCCTGATGCGAGGGGCAAGGAATGTCCACCTGGCTAAGCCGATTGATGTTCTGAGTAAGCAAGATCATGCCGTACGTCAACATTCAAATCACGAAGGGTGCTTCTCGAACGCAAAAAGCACAGCTCGTGCAGGAAGTGACCGAGTCGCTGGTGCGAGTGCTCGGCAAGCACCCAGAACACATTCATATCGTGCTGCAGGAAATTGAGGAAGAAGATTGGGGCTTTGCTGGTCTGCTGACGGATGACTGGAAGCAGCAGCAAGATTCTGCCTGAACGGCTTGACATAGCAGAATACCCTTCGGGAAGAGCAAGGCTCTACAGAATGTGGAGTGCGGAATACCTGGTGGTCAGGGCAAGCCCTACGGAGTTAGGAAGTCGACCGGATGATGATTTCATTCCTCTGGAATGACCTCGGCAGACTGCAGCTTGCTGTATCAAGTCCGGATCGCTATGCCTAACAAGCATGCTCGGAACCCTAAGGGTGCCTGGATGGGGCAGCCCAATTCACTACGCGGCGGTCGGAGGGCGGCATTGCAAGGCCTCGGTGCATCGCTTATGAGCGGCTAATATGCGAGGCCGCTAAAGTCTTATCTCACATGCCCATTTTGATAGTGATTGCTGGATGAAGGAGCGAGACTAAAGGCTCGGAAACTTTGGGCCTGCTGCTCGATGCGGGCGGCAAGGCGATCGCACACGAGAGTACACAATTCGTAGGACAGATCATCGGTGACGCGGTAGTAGGCGGCGGTGCCCTCAGCGCGTCGTGCCAACATGCCTGCCTGCATCATCACCTTCAGATGCTTTGAGACATTGGCCTGACTGGTAGCAGTTGCTTCCACTAAATCCTGAACGCACTTTTCGCCATCACGCAGCAGATTTAAAATCTTCAGACGCATGGGTTCGCTCAGAATACTGAAGTATGCTGCCACCTGTTGAACCACATCCGTGGACACAGGTTCCATGGGATTTGACTCCAAACTGTGTGTGAAAGGAACGATCCCCGCCATTTTAACAATCAAAACTGGGATGACAAGAAAACGGCCTACTCGTACACCGAATCTTGATGTGATTCGATCTCCGCTTCAGCGGCGTGGGCCAAGTTCCTCAGCTGGTCAAGCAGCGCTGGCGGCGCGGTTTTCCAGAGTTGGCGCTGGTGGGCTTCGAGCAGGCGTTCGGCCATATCGCGCAGAGTCCAAGGATTGACCTGTTGAATGAAGGCGCGAGTCGAGTCATCCAGTAGATAGGCTTCAGCCACCCCTTGATACATGTAATCAGCGACGCAGTGGGTGGTGGCGTCGTAGGCAAACAGATAGTCCACGGTGGCAGCCATCTCGAATGCGCCCTTGTACCCGTGGCGCTTCACGCCGGCAATCCATTTGGGGTTAATCACGCGAGAACGATAGACGCGGGCAATTTCTTGCTGCAGCGATCGCACCTTGGGATTTTCGACCATGGCATGATCCCCAAAGTAGGTTTGTGGCGATCGCCCGGACACGGCTCTGACCGCTGCCGTCAGCCCGCCCTGAAACTGGTAATAGTCGTCGGAATCTAGGAGGTCATGTTCGCGGTTGTCTTGATTCTGCAAAACCACCTGCAGCTGGCGCAATCGTGCCTGAAACGCTTCTGGAGCAGAACGACCTTGCGCCTGGCGACCGTAGGCGTAGCTGCTCCAGTTGATGTAAGCCTGCGCCAAGTCACGATCATCCGTCCAGTTTTGCGCTTCGATCAGCCCCTGCAGTCCTGCGCCATAGGCTCCTGGCTTCGAGCCAAACACGCGATAGCGCGATCGCTCAGTGGCCTGATCCGGCTCCAGCCCTTGGGCCTGCCAATACTCGGTTTCGTTCAACACCTTGGCCGCCAGCGGATTGTCTTCGGGAGATTCAGACAGCTGTGATACGACGGTCACCACTTGGTCAAACAAATCAATTAGGTTGGGAAAAGCATCGCGAAAGAAGCCGGAGATGCGCAGCGTCACACCGACGCGGGGACGGCCCAGCAGGGTCACCGGCAAAATCTCAAAATCGACCACGCGCCGCGACGGCCCATCCCAAACGGGACGAACGCCCAGCAATGCCAACGCCTCGGCCACATCATCGCCGCCAGTGCGCATGGTGGCCGTTCCCCAAACCGAGAGACCAATCGACTGGGGATACTCGCCGTTTTCTTGGGTGTACTGTTCCACCAGCACCTCAGCCGCTTTGCGGCCCACATCCCAAGCGCTTTCGGTCGGAATCGCGCGAATATCCACCGAGTAAAAGTTGCGTCCGGTGGGCAACACGTCGGGACGGTTGCGGGTCGGTGCTCCCGCCGGGCCACTGGGAATGTAGTGACCGTCTAACCCGGCCAGCACCGCAGTAATTTCGCGGGGGGTCTGGCGGAGCTGAGGCAACAACTGGTGCTCGATCCACTGGAGTTCAATGGTTGTGAGCGGGCCAGGAGAGAGGGCTGCTGTGGCGTCCGAGGGCGTTTCTGCAATCATGGCGTCGATCCAGCGGTGGGCCTGCTGCTCCAGCACTTCTACGCCATCGCCCACGGTGCGGCAGTGCTGAAAGAGGGGGACGGCCCCCACCGGAATTTGAGCTGGCGGCGGGTAATGCCAAGGCTGGCCTAATTCATCTGTAAGCGGATCGATCTCGAGGTGCCAATCCTGAGCGATCGCCCGCGTCAGGCCCAGCCGCCCCTGAGCGGGGTGACGCGCGATTGCAATCGTCAAATCGCGCAGCTGTCGCCCAGTGGGACAGCGCCCTAAAATATGCAGCCCATCGCGGATTTGCGCTTCCTTCAGCTCGCACAAATAGCCGTCCACCGTTGGCAGCAGAGTGGCGAAGTCTTCATCTGCCCTTGGCCCCAGCTGGCTGGCAGGCGTTCCCAGATCGGCCAGTAGTTGTGTGCTCTGCAGCAGCGTCAGCAGGCGATCACGTAGGGGGGAAAGGCGCGTCGGGTCGAGGCTTTGGGCTTCGTAATATTCATCCACCAAGCCTTCCAACTGCTGCAGCGGCCCGTACAGTTCGGCTCGGGTCAGGGGAGGCGTCAGATGATCGACAATCACGGCCTGCGATCGCCGCTTGGCTTGAGCGCCTTCACCGGGGTCATTCACAATGAAGGGATAAAGGTGAGGTAGCGCCCCCAGCGCCGCTTCAGGGTAACAGGTCGCTGAGAGCCCAATGCCCTTGCCCGGTAGCCATTCCAAATTACCGTGCTTGCCGACGTGAAGGATGGCCTGAGCACCAAACTGCTGCCGCACCCAGGCATAAAACGCCAGATAGGCATGGGTTGGCTCTAAGTCGGGAGCGTGATAGTTCAACGTGGGGTCGCGGTCATAGCCCCGACTGGGCTGCACGCCGACAAAGATCTGGCCCAGCTGCAGGCCTGCGACGGGCCAGGATTCGCTGTTGGGATTGTCGGGGCGAGATCGCTCCTGTTCCGGCGACCCCCATCGTTGACAAATGCCTTGCTGCACGGTCTCGGGCAGCTGGGCAAAAAAGGCGTCATAGTCCGCGTTGCTCAGGGTCTGCAATACGGGGCGCATTCCCTGACTTTCGGGGTCGTTCGTCACCGTTGCGGTCAGACGCTGGATCAACTCGTCCCCGGTTTTCGGCAGATTCTCTACCCGATAGCCCGCGAGCCGCAGCGCCTGCAGCAGCTCGACACAGCTCTGGGGCGTATCCAGGCCGACGCCGTTGGCCAACCGCCCATCGCGATTGGGATAGTTGGCCAAGATCAACGCCACTCGCCGCTGAGCGGGCGGCGTTCGACGGAGCTGCACCCAGTTGGCCGCTAGCTCGGCGACAAAGGCGATGCGATCGCTCACCGGCTCATAGGTGACGACATCGGTTTCGAGCCGCTCACTGCGGGTAGCGGCAGTCTTGAACGACACGGCGCGGGTGATGATGCGGCCATCCACCTCGGGCAGGGCCACATTCATCGCGATGTCGCGGGGACTCAACCCCATCGGATTTTGCTGCCAGCTCGCTAACGTGCCGCCGCTGAGAATCACCTGCAGCACGGGGACGTTCAACCGCTGCCACAGGTCGAGTTGGGGCTCAGCGGAATTTAGTTTAGCGACCGCAAAACTTGTGGTGTTGAGCAACAGGTCAATGCCGTCAGCGTTTTTCTGACTACCTACCCCGTCTGGGGATTGGAGCAACGCGATCAGCTCTGCCTGCACCTCAGGGTCTTGTAGCGAGGCGACGTAGATAGGGACGGCAGTCAGCTGCCGCTGCTGCAGGGCCTGACAGAGAGCATCAATCGGCGCAGTGTTGCCCGCCAGGTAATGGGCGCGATAGAACAGCATACCCACCTGGGGCCAGGGCTGCTCAGAGGACGACGATGCGGCGGAGCCGGAGGGCTGGGGCGGGGTATAAATGCCGGTTTTCGCCACCGGCTGTGGGGCCGGTGGGGCGAATTGGGTCTGCAGGGTGCGATCGCACAGGGCCATCAGCCCGTGGCGCAGATTGGCCACCCCGCCTTCAATTAGATAGCGCCAGAGGTCATGGGCCACCGCTAACGGCACGGTGGAATGGCTCATTAAGTCAGGGTCGGGGCGATCGTCCCCCGGCAGCACAATCAGCGATATGCCGTGGGTTTGCGCGATCGCCCGCGTCACCTCTAAACCGTAAGACCAGTAAGCTCGTCCGCCCAGCAGACGCAAAACAATCACCTGCGCCTGGGCCAGCATCGTGTCGCCATAGGCATCGATCGCCAGTTCTTGCTGCAGCTGCAGCAAATTCACCACCCGTAATTCCGGCGCAGCGGCGGGCCACTGGGCCGCCACCCGCGCCAAACACTGAATGTCGGTATCGGCAGTCGTCATGAAAATGAGCGGGGCGGGGCTCTGCTCGACAAAAATGACCCCGTCAGTGTCCGGTGTCCAGCCACCAGGGGTTGCGGCCAATCGATGCATCGTTAAAATCCGCAGCGGCGAGTGAAATCTGAAGGAACTCTGGTGTCTCGCGGGGGAAACCCCATCGAAAGCTACCATGAGTTCCATGTTTTGAACGACAGGGCGATGGAGCGTCAGGGCGATCGCCGTCTATCTGGTTAAGGCTGAGGGCACCGATGCCATGGTTGCTGGCTGTCATGTTTCCTTACCCTGGGTCGGTAGAGCTAGGAGCGGCGGCAATGCGCTTTAAAGCTCGATCAGGCTTGCAAGAAGCAGGGTCATGTCAGCAGTTTGAGCCATCTGACAAGTTTGAGTAAACACTGGGTTGGGGCCTACGACCCTGGCTTTCGCAAGTCATGACTCTATTTCCAGACAATTCGGCCTTCGCGGTTCGACAACTGTCGTTTGGCACTTACCATCGCTTACGTCGTTCGTTGCTGAATCAGGCCAAGCAGGTGGGCGCGATTGGCCTAACGGAGGCCGATTTGAGCGCCGCCTGGGAAACGGTGACGGGTTGGCAAACCGTGGCGTTGGTGGTGACGCCGACCACGCAAGGATTGCTCGTTCAAAACAGGCTGCCGGGCTCAGCTTCGGCTGATTCCGTTGAGCTTTTCTCCGTTGGCCTAGCCACTGGGCCGGACTGCCTCAAACAAGCGCTCAATAGTCTCGTCGCCATTGCCGCCACGGCTGAAGTGCAGCAAAGACTGCATGAGGCGCAGCAACTGTTGAGCGATCGCTCAGCCGAGTCTTGCGCTGAGTTGATGATGACCCTGCTGCCCCAGCTGATCGAACCGGGTAATTTCAGCCCCGAAACCTACTTGGAGGAATCTTGGCAAGAGACCATCCCAGTGAGGACAGCCCAGGCTCAACTCGACCAAAAGCATGAACAAGAGCTACTGATCAACCAGATCATCGCTAAAATTCGTGACAGCCTCGATCTGCAGGCCGTGCTTTCGACCACGGTGGCTGAAGTACAGCAACATTTAGCGACGGAGCGGCTGTTGATCTATCAGTTTCAGTCCGGCACTGCGGCGTCACCGTCGCCCTGGGGACAGTCATCCCTAGACTCAACCGAGTCAACGCCCGAACCCCAAGGCTATGTGACCTACGAATCGTTATCGTCTGCTGCGATTGAGTCCGTGCTGCAATTTACGGAAGAACGCTGCTTTGACGACGCGGCCCAATGCCGCCAAAAGTATCAGGATGGTGTGCCCTTAGCGGTCAGCGATGTGCAAGCCCACTATCGCGACACGCCCTGTCTCTTGAACTTTCTCCAGAAGGCTCAGGTGCGTGCCAAGGTGATTGTGCCAATCATCGTCCAAAACGAGCTGTGGGGGTTACTCATTGCCCACCAGTGCCACACACCGCGCTCTTGGCACCCCTCCGAACTCACGTTTTTGCAGCAGATTGCCCATCATCTGGCGATCGCCATTCAGCAGGCCGAGCTGTATACGCAGCTGCGATCGCAAACTCAGTCGCTCGAAACCTGCGTGATTAATCGCACCCAAGATTTGAAGGATGCGTTGGCGGCGGCTCAGTCGGCCAACTTCACCAAAAGTGAATTTTTGGCCACCATGAGCCATGAGCTGCGCACCCCACTGACCTGCATCATTGGTATGTCGGCCACGCTGCTGCGCTGGTCTTTAGGGGAACTGAATGCTCGGCAGCGCACCTATTTGCAGACGATTCACGATAGCGGTGAACGGCTGCTCGTGGTGATCAACAATATTTTAGAAATGTCAAAGATCGAGTCAGGGCGCATCGTGCTTGAAGTTCGCACGTTTTCACTGACGAGTCTGTCGCAACAGGCGATCGAGCCCTTTCGCAAGCTGGCGCGCGATCGCAGCATTTTCCTGAATTTTGAATCGACGCTGTTGCCCGATCAAGATACGTTTACCGGTGATCCGCGGCGGATTCAACAAATCTTGAGTAATTTGTTGAGCAATGCCCTCAAATTTACCCACGACGGTGGCCAGGTCAACCTGCGACTGCGACGCGAGCAGCAGATGGCGATTTTCCAGGTCGAAGATACCGGCATCGGCATTCCCGAACATCAAATCTCTCGGCTATTTGAAACCTTTCAGCAACTCGAACCCAGTCGACAGCGCCAATATCCGGGCACGGGGTTAGGCCTCGCCCTAACCAAGCAGCTGATCGAACTGCACGGGGGCTCGATCAGCGTTAACTCGCGGGTGGGCGTCGGCTCAGTGTTTACGGCCCGGCTGCCCCTGCAGCGGTTGGCGGCTGAGGTTCACCCTCAACCCAAGCTGCCTGCTGTGCCAGCCCCCAAGACAGCGCCAGTGACCGGCCGCATCGTGCTGGTGGAAGATCAAGAAGATACTGCTGGCGTGATTTGTGATTTGCTAACCGCAGCTGACTATCAAGTCATTTGGATGATTGAGGGCTCGCGGGTGGTTGAGCAAGTCGCGCTCTTGCAGCCTGCCGTCGTGATTATCAATATGGATCTGGGCAGCATCAACGGCAGACGAGTCGTCGAAGCGCTGCGGGAAGCCTTGATTACTTCTAAGGTGAAAATCTTGGCCTTGCGCAGCAGCCAAAATCCGCAAGAATCGCTCCACGATGTCGATGCTTCAATCACCTTGCCGTTAGAACCAGAATGGTTACTGGAAAAAGTGAACGCGCTGATTTGGACGACTACGTTTTAGATTGCGCTAAGGTCGATGAATGCCGATGTTGGCGCGGGCAACCAGTATCGGCAACCGAGTTAGGTCAAGGGACTCCAGGTTTCTGCAGGCGTGTTTTGACCCACTCCATATATAGCAAGCCGCAGGTTGATGAGGTCACCACAGATGGCTGAAATCGCCATCTGATCGGCCTTTAAATCCCGACTTCGGCATTCCGACTTCTGCTGTAATTCCGCATTCCCCGATCGCGGCATCTACTGCGGGACTTGCCCTTCACAAAGTAGATGCCGCTGTCGTTGGTTCCTTTTTGTCGCCGTGAGCCAGGTTGGTTTTGAGTGACTTCAGCTGGGGCAACTCGCTTGGTGCTGATCACGGGAGCGATCGCGCGATCTCCGTGTAAATTTTTTCGACGCTGTTGCCCTCATGGCTGGGATAAACCGTCTGGTGAGAACCCGACACGATCTGGCCAATGCCTTGATTCTGCCGAGTTTTCGCTGATCGCAAAGAACCCTGCCGAGCTCAGATCTGGAGTGTTCACAGAGCCGATGAGTCGATGGCTAACGTGAGACTTTTCTGGAAACTGCGGTATTCTTAATCGTCGTTGGATTGTACGTCACCGGATCAATTCAATCCCTTCCTATCATCTCTACCGGCTAAGTTCTTAATCATGAAGCGTTGGTTTCATCTTGGGCGTCTTGCATCTGGTCGAGGCCTGTCTACCTCCTCAAAGCCGGCCCTAGCGCGTCGCGTTTCGACGCTGATCTGGGTATTGGCTGCAGCCTTGGTCACGATGCTGGTGCACTTTGGCTATCATCCCGCGATCGGGCAAGCTGTTGAGCCCTTGGCGACGGCTGATGTCGCTGTGGGCCATCTCTGGCACGAAGCCTCCTTCCCGGTAGAAAATTTTCAGGCTTATACCTCGCCGTTTGGCTACCGCTCCGATCCCTACGGGGGCAGCCAGCGCTTTCACTATGGTTTAGACTTGGCTGCTCCGATGGGCAGCTATATTCGCAACTGGTGGGACGGACAGGTAATCGAAGTCTCTGATGACAGCACCTGCGGCACGTCGGTGGTGGTGCAGTCGGGTAACTGGATGCATATCTACTGTCACATGCAAGGTCATGTCGTCACGGAAGGTGGAGGACGTTACATGGTCGATAGCGGCGGCAATCTTCGCATTCGGGAAGGGCAAGCGGTGGGCACGGGCACACGCATCGGGCGCATTGGCATGACCGGGCGTACGACAGGCCCTCACCTGCACTGGGGCATGAAGTAAGACGGAAATTGGGTCGATCCGGCGCTTGTTTTGCATGCGATGTACAGCAGCCAGCAGGTATCAGTGAACGCAAATTAGTCGAGGGTTTTGGCACTGCCAAACCTCGACAGCAACGGCTGAACCCTGACAGAAAACTGACTGTTCTAGAATGTGGTTTGAGCCCTGCATGACTAACGCTTGAGCGCCAAGGTCAGGCCGTCGCCGACGGGTAGCAAACTCAGATCAATGCGATCGTCGCCGTGGAGCTTTTGATTCAAAGCTCGCATGCGTCGGGTGCGATTATCGGTGACGGCGGTAGCGGCTACCCGCCCTGACCACAACACATTGTCGATCGCAATCAGCCCGCCCGATCTCACCAAAATGAGTGCTTGCTCGTAATACCGGTCATAGTTGCTTTTGTCGGCGTCGATAAAGGCAAAGTCAAAGGTATTTGCCTCGCCGGTGTTGATTAGCTGCTGCAGCGTGTCCAGGGCAGGCCCAAGGCGCAGGGCGATTTTGTCGGTAACGCCCGCTTTTTGCCAAAACTGTCGGGCGATCGCAGTGTAGTCTTCACTCACGTCGCAGGCCACGAGCTGGCCGGTCGGCGGCAGCGCTAGGGCCACCGCCAGCGCGCTGTAGCCGGTAAAAACCCCAACCTCTAAAGCCCGATGCACATTGGCCAGCTTGACCAACAGCGCCATAAACTGCCCCTGCTCAGGGGAGATTTGCATTTGGCTCATGGTATGGCTGGCCGTATACTGGCGCAGCTCTGCCAGTACCGGCGGCTCTCGCAGCGACGCTGACAGTAGATAGTCATAAAGCTCGGGCGCTAGCCCAATTGAGCGGTTAGACATGGGCCCGTATTGCCTGCCGTTGAAGAAATCTCTTGCAAACTATCATGTGATGGCGAGTTGCATGCGACCGATGAGCTAAGACGGAAATCTGCTCATGCGGTGAAATAAGAGGACAGATTTGTTCGGTGCCCCTATCTTGCTGGAAGCTTAAGAACGTGATGTGCAACTAAAAGATTGAGAAAAGGTTCCATCTCTGTAAGCTAGAGCTAGCAACAGTTCTAAGCACTTACCGGGATGAAACCATGTTTGATATCGACGAGTTTATCATTGCTGTCTTCTTAGTGGTGGACAGCTATCTAACACCGTTATTGCAGCTACATCCTCCCCGCCGTAAAGGGGCAGCACCGGCACTGAGCGATAGTGAAGTCTTAACCCTCGAAATCGTCGGCGAGTTCTTAGGTCATCACGATGATGCCAAGATCTGGCGCTACTTTCGTCAACATGGGCAGGCCTGGTTTCCGGGTCTATCAGACCGGACGAGCTTCGTCCGGCAAGCCACCCATCTTTGGCACTACAAGCAACTGCTACAACAACAGTTGCTGCAAGCGTTAGGTGCCGGTCAAAGTGACTTATATCGTGTCGATGGCTTCCCGATGCCGGTCTGTGGCTTCAAGCGCGCCCCCCAAGCAAAAGTCTTTGCCGGACTGGCTAGTTATGGCCGTTCCGCAACCAAACTCGGCACGTTTTATGGGTTCCGTGGCCATCTGCTCATCAACGCGCAAGGACTCATCATGGGCATGAGTGTCACGCCAGCACACGTGGATGAACGCGATGTGGTGCCGGAGTTGGTGGGGCATCTGCAAGGTCTGTTGTTGGGCGACAAGGGCTACATCCGAGAAATCTTGAGCGAGGACCTCGCAACGCAACAGCTCACTCTGCTGACACCGCAGCGGCGCAACATGAAGGCCTATCACCCTCAATGGAACCGGACCGTCTCCCGCCACCGGCAACTGGTCGAGACCGTCATTGGCCACTTGTGCCACTGGTTTGACATGGAGCACATCCGAGCCCGCGACCTCTGGCATTTGACCAGCCGAGTGGCACGCAAGGTGCTCGCTCATACTGTAATGAGTTATCTGAATCACCTCAAAGGCAGGCCCTATCTGAGATTTGAGGATCTGATTAAGGCTTGAATTGGAAATCGCTTAATTGCACATCACGTTAATAGTCCAGCGTGACGCTATGGAATGAGTCTTGACGATCGCTCGGCTGATCT
>CALCPB010000702.1 GCA_937897665.1 uncultured Halomicronema sp.
GGGGGGCCAGCATGCCCGCCGTAATCGTCCAGGCGCGGGTCTCTTTGGGGCCAGTGGTGAAATAGGTGCGCAGGCCCAATAAATCATAAGTGGCCCGAATTAAGGACTGTAAGCCCCCTTCGCTGACACCCAGAGCTTCCAGAAAATCCACTCGATCTTCGGTAGATAGTTCCACCAGCTCAGCTTCTACCTGGGCCGAAATAATCACGACCTCTGCGCCTTCAGTGGCGGCGATCGCCCTCACCTTTTCCACATAATCATTACCTGTGGCCAAGTCGTCTTCATTGACATTGGCGGCATAGATGACGGGTTTACGCGTCAGTAGCCCCAGGGGTTTGATCAAGAGTTCTTCATCAGGCGTCAGGTCGACGGTGCGGGCAGTTTTGCCCTCGTTGAGCACCGGCATGAGCTTATCCAGCACGTCAACTTCTGCCTGAATGTCTTTTTCTTTGCGCGCCTGTTTGCGCGCCCGATCGAGGCGCTTCTCAACCTGTGAGAGATCCGACAGCGTCAGTTCGAGGTTAATAATTTCGGCATCTCGCGCCGGATCAATCGAGCCTGAAACATGAATGATGTCGTCATTTTCAAAGCAGCGGACGACATGGACGATCGCGTCCACCTCGCGAATATTGGCGAGAAACTGATTGCCCAACCCTTCGCCTTTACTGGCCCCGGCCACTAATCCGGCAATGTCTACGAATTCTACCCGTGCCGGGATGATCTCCTGAGACTCCGAAATTTCGCCGAGCACGGCGAGGCGAGGATCAGGCACCGCCACGACCCCAACATCGGGCTCTATGGTGCAAAACGGAAAGTTCGCTGCCTGCGCTTTAGCGTTGGCCACCACGGCATTGAACAACGTTGATTTGCCCACGTTGGGTAGCCCGACAATTCCGGCTCTCAGCATAGCGATCGCACCGACACAGTAAATAAACCTTTACCAGCATAGTGGATGTTCGCAGCGAGTATTCGCCATCGCAGGTATCGACCTGAATCAACTATCGCCGAGGGTTTCGATCAGCAGATCAACCTGCTCTTGCCGCGCTTGCAAGAAGCTTTCACACTGCTGCAGATCGACTACGGCCTGTTCAAACTCTTCGAAGACAGCGGCGAGCGGCAGTTCCCCCTGCTCTAGCCGCGTGACCGTCGCTTCGATTTTGGCCACCGTCGCTTCGTAAGACCAGGTGGGATCAGTTTCAGGAGAAGACGTCTTAGGGGAGGCAGTTCTGGGAGCTTTGGCGGCTTTAGTCATTGTCAGGTTTGTGAGTTGAGGGCAAGGGTTTGCGGGCAAAGAAATATCGGAAAATCAGGCAGGAATTCAAGGAGATCATGATTCAAACGGAACCTTTAAGCCTACAAGGACGACGGTTCCGGGGCAGACGTCGGCGGCTCCCCGACCGCTTTGACCTCGGCCTGCAGCGATCCTTGGGCTAGCTGCACCTGCACGATATCGCCCACTTGAATGTCAGCTGTCGTTTCTAAAACGCGATCGCGTTCGGTTCGCACGATCGCATAACCTCGTTTCAACACTGCCGCTGGGTCAAGACTCTGCAGCGTTTGCGAGAGATAGCGGCAATGTTGTTGAGCCGTTTGCAAACGGTTGGGTATCCCCTGGCGCAGCCGATGACGATACCAATGCAAACGCTGCTGCTCTTGCTGCAAAGTTTGCTCAAGGTGCAGCTGTTCGAGTCGGCGACGCAGGTCGGCTACCTGCTCGTAATGCATCTGCACCGCTGACTGCAGGGCCGCTTTCACAATGTGCCGCCGACTATCGTGGGCGGCCCAGAGCTCCGCTAGGTGAGGCACGGCCTGCTCCGCCGCTGCGGTAGGCGTGTGAGCGCACAGGTCAGCCGCCAAATCCGCTAGGGTTTCATCCCGTTCATGCCCGATGCCGGTGATGACAGGGACTGGATGGAGGGCGATCGCTCGCACCACGCGCTCATCGTCAAACGCATCTAAATCTTCCCGCGCGCCACCCCCCCGCGCCACCATCACCAGCTCAGCGCGGCGGTCAGTGGCCACCCGTGCCAGCGCTGCCGCGATCGATTCCGGCGCTTGCGCCCCCTGTACGATTGCGGGTGACAGCAGCACGCTTAATCCAGGCTGTCGTTGCTTCAGGGTCTTTTGAATATCCCCCCAAGCCGCTGCCTGGGGCGAAGTCACCACTGCCACACAGCGGGGATAAGTCGGCAATGGTCGCTTTAGATCATCGTCAAACACGCCTTCGGCCGCCAGACGCTCATAGAGTTGACGTCGCCGCAACGCCTGCAACCCCGCGCCCGCTGGGAGGATCTGTAGTGTATTGAGCTGATACTGGCCACGCGCCGTGTACACCCGCACCTGCCCCAACAAAAACACCTGCTCGCCTGCTACGGGAGGCGTCACCAACTTGGCTCGCTGAGATCGCCATACAACCGCCTGAATCGACGCCGTCGTCTCAGTATCTTGCAGAGTCAAAAAGCGATGCCCGTTGCGATCGTGGGCACTGGAAATTTCGCCGACCACCCATACCTGATATAGCTGCGGATCCTGCTCTAGCAGCGCTTGAATATAGGCCGTAACGCCCGCCACACTCACGGCCTCTTCAGGCATTTTTACTGAAATTTGCGACACAGTCATAATGCTTACTGAAATTGATCGCGATGCTCACGCCACCGCCTAGAACCGCTCTAGAATTTTAGTACACTTGTATGTATGATGAGAAGGTAAAAAAATCAGGTTTATCGTTAGACTAAACGATAACTTTGCATCAGCCTCATCGCTGACCGCGTAACCAGCACTCTGCGACCTAAGGGAAAGTATGGCTAAGACGACCACTGGCAACCCCGATAAAGATAAGGCGTTGAGCATGGTGCTCAACCAGATTGAGCGCAACTTTGGCAAAGGCTCAATCATGAAGCTCGGCGACGCCAGCCGGATGAAGGTCGCGACCGTTTCGACCGGAGCGCTGACCCTGGATATGGCCTTGGGTGGTGGCGTGCCCAAAGGGCGAGTGATCGAGATTTATGGTCCCGAAAGTTCGGGTAAAACGACGCTGGCGCTCCACGCCTTGGCCGAAGTGCAAAAGCAGGGGGGCACTGCCGCCTTCGTGGACGCTGAGCATGCCCTCGATCCGATCTATGCGCGGGCCCTGGGCGTCAATATTGATGAGCTGTTCGTTTCACAGCCGGATACCGGGGAAGCCGCCCTAGAAATTGTGGATCAGCTGGTGCGATCGTCCGCGATCGATCTAGTCGTCGTCGATTCTGTCGCGGCCTTAGTGCCCCGGGCAGAAATTGAAGGGGAAATGGGCGATGCTCACGTCGGCCTGCAGGCACGACTGATGAGCCAAGCCCTCAGGAAAATTACCGGCAACATCGGCAAGTCCGGCTGTACCGTCATTTTTCTCAACCAGCTCCGTCTCAAAATTGGCGTCGTTTTCGGTAATCCAGAAACCACTACTGGTGGCAATGCGCTGAAGTTTTACGCCTCTGTCAGGCTCGATATTCGCAGGATTCAGACGCTCAAGAAGGGGACTGAAGAATACGGCATTCGGGCCAAGGTCAAAGTCGCTAAGAATAAGGTCGCGCCGCCGTTCCGCATTGCCGAATTTGACATTATTTTTGGTCAAGGCATCTCCACCCTGGGCTGCATTGTCGATTTGGCCGAGAAGCACG
>CALCPB010000703.1 GCA_937897665.1 uncultured Halomicronema sp.
GCGGCACTCCGTGCACTCAAGGGTAATTACTAGACGAACGCCTTTAGCCATGACAAATTAGATCAGCCTTAAACAATTAGGAGACAGAACTTTCTATTATTTCATGCCGATTCTGATTGTGCAAACTTGATTGTTAGGAATTGTGGCTTGGGGTTCTAGGGCTGCTTTTGCTCAACGCCGAAGCCCGCGAGCAGCACCGTTTCTAGCGGCGCGTGGTCAATCGGCGGACGCTGATAGTTCAAGATGCGGCGGATGCGCAGATCGGGGTTAACCAAGGTATTGGAATCCACCGAGATGACTTTGGTATAGCGGGGGGTCATCAGCAATTCACGATCGCTCAACCCGTAACGAAAGTGGGAAACAATTGGTCGATCCTCTTCGTAGGCGCGATCGCGCAAATAGTCGCCTTCTAACCAGCCGTCACCATCGAGCTTGGGCACAAACAGCAACCGCAGTTCTTGGCTGACTTCTTCACCCTTTTCTGAAACGGTGTGAAAGCCAAGGCGAAAGCCGGGGAGGGTATCGATGTGTTCGACGTCGCCATATTGATTATCGTCCAGCACCTTTTGTTTAAGGTCAGGGGTGATCGGGGCGACTGTGAATTCCGTGCGCGATCGCTCGATTTCTTGATGGGATAAGTAGTGGTAAGTGCGCTCTGAGATCCACTGACCGACGCAGCAGTCAAAAAAATTGTGGAAGGTCTGGATGTCCATAGGGGCGATCTCTCGTCAGCTCACTTTTCCAGCATGGTATGTCATCTGTCGTGTGTTTCCCACCGGTGAGGGGGGCTTAGGTGTTGTCTAAAGAGTTCAGCGTCCACAGGGTAAAGACCAAGCCCACAAAGTGAGCCAACAAAATGTTGGTATTGGCCTGAATAATAAAAATATCCAGCGGCTGCACGTATTGGCTGACACTGCTGCCAGCGCCAAACACGGCAGCGCCCTGAGGTTGTGAGAGAGCCTTGGCTAATAACGCACCCACAGTCGCCTCAGCGCCGATCAGGGTCAGCAGCATGCCCCCGAGGCTAATGAAGAGGCCAATCTTGAGAATGCGAATGGCGGCTTTGGGTTTGGGTCGCTTGGCGTCATCGGCACTGCGGAGGAGTCGCCCAATCCGCGTATAGCGATAGGCCCAAAAAGCTCCCACAAACACGGCAACCTGACCAATGGTGGTGAAAAATAGGCCCGCCCCCGCGCCAGGATCAGGGCTGGCGGTGCGAGATGACACGCTGGCGATCGCAAAAATCAGGGCCAAACTGGCGATCACGCCCAACACGATCTGCGCCCAAAAGCTAATCCACCCAAACCGGCGAAATGCGCCAGAAATGCGACGGATGGCGGGGGGCAATGAGTATTCCAGCTCGGCAGTCATGGGCTTGGGGATCACCTCTTGAGGGCTGATGGGGGAGCTTGAGCCAACGCCGTAGTTATCAAAGCGACGGCTCAGGCATTAACGCTGATCTTAGACCAGTCTCTCGCTGATCTTCCGATTTGGGAAAAGAGCGGCACAATAGTTAAAATGCGCATCGGTATGGAGGCCAGCCTGAATGTCGCGCTCTTTTGACGACTATACGGATCAGATTATTGATTTGGTGGCGCGATATCGCGATCGCGTCGATTTTTTGGCTATCCGCCTCGAAGAGTCCGAAGGCACCGACATTTTGCTGCGCGGCGGCAAAGTCGAAACCCTCAGCGAAGGCATTGACTTAGGAGGGCAAGTGCGAGCCTGTCATCGCGGCGGTTGGGGCTTTGCCAGCTTTAATCACCTGGCGGGATTGGTGGAGCATATTGAAGGGGCTATTTTAGCGGCACGGCTCGTGGGCGATGACGAAACGCTGCTAGCTCAGCTGAATCCCATTCAAACTCAGTACCGCTTTGCCATGACCGGCAGCAGTCCCCGCGAGATTTCGCTAACGCGCAAAAAAGCACTGTGTGCCCACTATGACGATATTTTGCAAAGCGTTGATGATCGCATTGCCACCACCTCGGTGCGCTATAACGATGCCACTCAGCATATTTTGCTCGTGACGTCAGAGGGCACTCAGATTGAGCAAAGCTGGTCAGATATGGAAATTCGTTTGGCCGCAACTGCCCGCAATGGCGAAACGGTGCAAACGGGCCGCGAAACGAATGGTTCACGGCAGGCCTTTGAAGACCTGGAAAATTTAGATGGGCAGGTGCATAGCGCGGCAGAACGGGCGATCGCGGCCCTCGATCTGCCGCCAGTCAAAGGCAACACCTATGAGGTAGTGATCGATCCCATCCTGACCGGGTTGTTTGTGCATGAAGCTTTTGGCCATCTCTCTGAGGCCGATATGGCCTACGAAAATCCGGATCTGCTGGAGGTCATGACGCTAGGGCGGCGGTTCGGCCCGAAAAATCTGCAGATTTACGATGGGGCCGCTTTGGCAGGACATCGCGGCAGCTATCAGTACGATGACGAGGGCTGCCCGGCGACAACCACGCAGCTAATCGAAGATGGCGTTCTCGTGGGTCGGCTGCATTCCCGCGAGACAGCGGGCAAGCTCGACGAAACGCCCACAGGAAATGCCCGCTGCCTGAGCTATCACTATCCGCCTTTGGTGCGCATGACCAATACGTGGATTGGCCGGGGCGAGACGCCCGCCGCTGATTTACTGACAGATATTCAGGAAGGGGTCTATGCCAAAAACTGGCTGGGCGGCATGACCAATGGCGAAATGTTTACCTTTACTGCGGGCGAAGCCTGGATGATTCGCGGTGGCGAACTGGCCGAGCCGGTGCGCGATGTCACCCTCTCGGGCAACGTGTTTCGCACGCTGGCCGACATTGAGGGCATCGGCGACGATTTTTATTGGGATGAGTCGGGTGGCTGTGGCAAAGGCGGCCAGAGCGGCTTGCCGGTGGGCTGTGGCGGGCCCAGTC
>CALCPB010000704.1 GCA_937897665.1 uncultured Halomicronema sp.
CAAGGTGTCAAATTACCCTGAGGAGAATGTCATGTCTTTACTTGGCTTCATTGTTTGGATTGTCGTCGGTATTATCATCGGTGCGATCGCCAAAGCGATTTATCCAGGGCATCAGCGCGGTGGCTGGGTCAGCGCTTTAATTTTGGGTATCGTCGGTTCGTTTATCGGTGGCACTCTAGCAACGTTGATTACCACTGGCAGTCTGGCGATCTCGTCTACTGGCTTCAACATCCTGGGCATCGTTTTGTCTGTGATTGGGGCGTTGATTGCCATCTTCATCTGGCAGCAGGTGGCTAAGCGTGCCTAGTTTGATCCAGCGGCTGTCTGGGCAGTAGCGCCATCAGTTAGTTAATCGATTTACGGTAAGGCTCCCTGTCGTTCTCCCTACTGAGGGCAATGGCGGGGAGTTGTTGTATACCAGAGTCCGGATTTCAGAAGTCAGCGTTATACCGATTCTCTGAAACAAGGCTACAGATCTGGCTCCCCTACCCGTCAGCTCCCCGGCGTTGCCAAGATTGCATCAGGAGTCCGAGCACTGAGAACCGGTCTTAAAAGGCCGATCAAATCATGGTTTCGGTAATCTGGGATGATCTGACTAACCTGCGGCTTGCTTGCGGTATCAGCAACCAGCCACACAGTCCGGCATCAAGCGTGCAGTCGGCTGAGAACTGCTGACCCACATTTGCGACTGAAGCGGCAACTGTGGTGTCCAAACGCCTGCGGTGTTGAACCCGGTATACTCAGAGGCAGTTGCGGATGCGGTGTTAAGGCTTCAACGTCGATCTTGGTGGGGGTGTTGCAGCGCAGGCTTGTCGATCGCCCTAAAACGTTTGCCCGCAACCACACCGTCACAGTGCGCACGGCGTTGGCATGCCACTTGCCGTTCACCGCCAGACCTGGTTCGCCCAGACGGTTTTGTATTCTGCTGGCGGTCTGAGGCGAGGCTATGAATATTTCTCCCATTGCCCTTGAGAAAAATCAGGTTTTGTATGAGCAGGTGGCCGAACGGCTACAGGCATTGATTACCGAGGGCACGCTGAAGCCAGGCGATCGCCTACCCTCGGTACGCAAATTGCGAGAGCAACTGTCGGTCAGTACCTCCACCGTTTTAGAAGCCTATCGACTGCTCGAAGACCGAGGCTTGATTACCGCGCGGCCACAATCGGGCTACTACGTTAAGCAGGCCGCATTGAGCCTCTTGCAAGAACCTGCCCCAACCGCCCCACCGCGACAGGCCCACGACGTTGATATCACCCTCGGCTTTCATATCAACAGCACAGTTCGCGATCAAAACCGGGTGGAATTGGGCGCGGCTTTTCCGGCGATGGAGTTGTTGCCGCTGGCGCAGATCAATCGGCTGATGGGCAAAATCATGCGCGAAGATCCTGAAATGGCCCATGCCTACGGCCCTCCCCTGGGGTGCATTGAACTGCGGACCGAACTCGCCCGCCGCATGTTGAACTGTGGCTGCTCGATCGCCCCCGATCAGCTGATCGTGACGAATGGCACCAACGAGGCAATGTACTGTGCGCTGCAGGCGATCACCCAACCCGGCGATACCGTGGCGGTCGAATCGCCGACCTATTTTGCCATTCTGGAGGCGATGAAAATCCTCGGGCTTAAGGTGCTCACCCTGCCCACCCATCCGCGCACGGGTATGAGCCTCTCCCATCTCGAAGAGGCGCTCAAAACCGGCGACCTGAAGGCTATTTTACTGGTCTCAAATTTCAGCAATCCGTTGGGTAGCTGTATGGATGATGCGCAAAAAAAGCGCCTGGTAGCCCTCATCAACCAGTACGATGTGCCGCTGATTGAGGATGATGTCTATGGCGAGCTAAATTTTGAGGGCAACCGCCCCAAGGCCATCAAAGCGTTTGATACGGAAGGTCGGGTCATTTATTGTGCGTCGGTCAGTAAAACGCTATCGCCGGGGCTGCAAACCGGGTGGTGTATTCCGGGGCGTTATTTCTCCCAGGTGTCCAAGCTGAACTCCATCATTAACATGAATAACGCGCTCGCCACGCAACTCACGACGGCGGCCTTTCTCACAAAAGGCGGCTTCGCTCGCCATTTGCGGCAGCTGCGGCGGGCGTATCAAACCCAGATGGGGCGCATGCACCAGGCCATTAGCGACTATTTTCCGGCAGAAACGCGCGTGACTCGCCCTACCGGTGGCCACATCCTCTGGCTAGAAATGCCCCAGGGTTTTGACGCGCTGCGGCTCTATCAAGAAGCGCATGCCCAACAAATCGGCATTGCGCCGGGTGTCATGTTTTCCGCTTCGGGCAAATGCTACGGCAATTGCTTGCGGCTGAATACGTCTAAGCCCTGGTCAGACCCGATTGAGCGGGCGATGCAAACCTTGGGGTACCTGGCGAAAAAGCAACTGGCAGAGCAGTTTTTGCAGGGAGAGGC
>CALCPB010000705.1 GCA_937897665.1 uncultured Halomicronema sp.
GCAGTATAAATCAACCCGTGAGGCGGCCAGTCAGGCGCTGACGCGGCTCGGCAACGATGCCCTGCCCCTGTTAGAGTCGGTGGCCCTCGACAGCTACAAGCCCGACAGTTTGCGCAATCAAGCCTGGCAGGCCATTGGTAACATTGGTACCGACCAGGCAATTGATTGTCTGCTGCAAAATCTGATGACCACCTGGGGCAGCACCCGCCGCACCCTGCTACGCATCTTACTGCGGCTGGTACAAGAGACGGGCCTCAAACGCTCGCAGGGCATTGATGCGGCCCTCGATCGCTTTGGTCGTGACGGCGTAGAAGAACTGATCAACCAGGAACTGACCTTTATCGGTCAGATTTATGGCGGGCTCGTGGATCTCTCGGATGACACGCTGGTAGGCCGAGAAATCGGCCTCCTGCAGCGCTCGCTCGAAGAACTACAGGGCGACGCGATCGAACGCATTTTTATGCTGCTGCGCTTCATCTCACCCCCCGCAGCAATTCAAGCGGCTCAGGTGAGCTGGCAGGGAGGCACCGCCTCTAACCGGGCGCGGGGCATCGAGATTTTAGATACCACCCTCGACATTCCCAGCAAGCGGGCAATCTTGACCATTTTGGATCGCCGTTCCTGGCCAGAAAAAATTGAAGTGCTGGCGAACAGTAACCTGTTTGTCTATCAGTCGCTATCAGCCAGCGATCGCCTACGCTATCTGCTCGATCTGCGCTACTTCCTCTCCGACTGGGCATTGGCCTGCTGCTTTCATCTCGCCCGCGCTCAACGCTGGAGCCTCAGCGCCGAAAACACCGTGGCCTGCCTCAAACATCCCACCGGATTCGTGCGCGAGGCCGTACTGTCGTATCTGCAAATCGCTTCGCCCCGCGTGCTGCGAGAACTCTTACCCTTAATGCGCCAAGACCCTAACGATCTCGTCATGAATCAGGTCGAGCATTTGATGGCCGAGCTGCAAATGATTTAGTCGAGTCGTCCTGGGCGACTGCACTCAGTCATCCAGGACCGACACTAAACTGCTGCCAAGACTCTCGCTTGTCCTACGGAATGATCAGTTCTTCTCACTTCCAGCCCTGAGCCGCCCCCCATGATGAGTTGAACGCGCTTCGGGAGTAGATCGGGAGCAGCACCAGTGGTGGCATGTTAGAGCATTCTGCCGGGGGAAAAGAGACCGGTCCGACCCTGCACTGACAGGGCCGTGAGTCAACTCTTGAGTACTCTTGAACGGCTATGTCACAATGGACAGCATTACGCTTTAAGGAGCAAGGACGTGCTGGAAGCAAAGGTTCATGAACAGTTGCGGGCTTTCCTGCGACATCATGGCAATGCCGACTGGCCTCACCATCTCACGATGGCCCGCCTTGCCGCTCGAGCTTTGCGCTTGGGGCGGAGTTCCTTAATGCAGGTAGGAACCTCTGCTCTTTTTCAGGGGCACTATCGACTCAGCTATCTGATCTCGCTACTGCTGTGGCCCGATCCAGCCGTGCTTGTATTACCGGAAACGCTACGGCAGGCAGTGCTCTACGGCGACATCCCCCGATTGCAGGAATGGATGCCCAGTCAAAAACCCGTGCACTGGGGTGACGCCTGGCCGGGCGAACATTTCCAGGGGTTATTAGTCACCAGTCCAGAAGCGTGGCTGAGCGATCGCCTCCACCAGCAAAATCGATTTCCGGCCGGCGTGCCGGTATTTGTCGATGGGGCCGACGACCTCGAACACTGGATTCGCGATCGCCTCACCATCACCCTTGATGCCGACACCTGGCAAAGCCTGATGCAGGCTTACCCCCAACACCAGGCACTGATTCGCGATGCCCGCGTACAGCTGACCCACAGTATTTTTCAGCATCCGCCCAATCCTTACCACTGTCACCTGATCGAAGCGGCCGAGCGGCAAGCTCTCATGGCCATCCGTCAAGTGCTATTAGACGACGATGCCGCGCAGATTGGCATGCCGTCCCGCTGGCAACAGTTTTGGGCTCAGGTCGACCGGGTAGAATCGTTGCAGTGGGCGTGGCTCAACCGCGACACCGGCCAATGGACCTTAAACTGTGCACCGATTGATGTGGCTCCCTTTATCGCGCCCTGCTGGCCACAGCAACCTCTGGTGCTCATGGGCGGCGCTTTAGACACCACGACCGAAGCTACGCATTTTCGGCAACGGCTAGGGCTAGGCGACATGACCTGCCTCAAGTTCAACCCCGATCGCCAGACCGAAGAAATTCACTTATATCTGCCCGATCGCATTCCCTTTCCTAACACCGCTGAGTTTCAGCCGGTGCTGCTAGAAGAACTGGCCCACCTCGTCGTTGCTGGCACGAACCGCGCCGGACTCACCGTCGTCCTGGTCGATGACACCCCGTTGAAAAAGCAAGTCGCCACGGCGCTCGCAGCGCAGTTTGGGTCGCGCGTTCAGGTCGAAACAACCACCCTGGCTGACACTGGCGTGCTGGTGACAGGGTGGCGCTTTTGGCAAGCTCACCAAACCCAACTGCCACGCCCCACGCTGCTAGCCATGGCCACCCTGCCCCTACCCTCTTTAGAAAATCCACTAGTGGCAGGACGCGTCGCTTACTACACGCGATCGCGGCAAGATTGGTTTCGCCTCTATCTGCTGCCCACGGCACTTACGGAGCTGCAGCGCGCGATCGCCCCGGTGCGAGCAAACCAGGGGATCGTGGCCATTTTAGATAACCGCGTCAACCACCGCAGCTATGGCCGCCAAATTTTAGAGACCCTCAACCCCGCGATTCGCTTTCATCAACGTCAGCGACTGTGGCTGTCAGAACCCACTGCTTTACCCCCCAGTCAGCATCGCTTTTAGAACAGGGTATGATGCAAAATAACCGGCGTCGCCTCCGCTAATGGCACAAGACATCGGTTGCTGACATTGCTCATAGGGTCTGTCATGGGAGAAGCCAAACGCCGCAAAGAACAACTGGGAGACGACTACGGCAAGGATGAAAGAATCTTGCCCTGGCTCCCACTCACGAAAGAACAGAGTGAAAAATTCGTTGCCTGGACCACCCAGGGAGCCTGGATTGGCATTTTTGCCATGGTGGCCCTCTGGCTCACCGTTCGATTTATCGGCCCCGGTTTTGGCTGGTGGGACGTTGAGTTCTAACTGTGAATTCGGGCTATCGCTGCGGCCGACGATGGCGGGCCAGCGTGATCAGTAATGCCGTTACTACTAGCCCACCGGCGACACCAAAGCTGAGCACGACGCCGACCGGGAGTTCAACCGAGCGCAGCCCCAAAAACTCAATCGCCACTGGGGTCGCGTTCTGTACCGCGACGCTCGCGCTCCCCCTCCCCCATAGCGCCAATATCAAGGCTAAAAATAGTTGTTGCATGGTGCCATCTCTCTGAGCTATGGCTATTCTGCCACTTTTGCTGAGGGCGATCGTTCATTTCCGGGCGCTAGTCATCAGTCTGTGCATCACTGCCACCTATCAACTCGATCGCGCTGGTCAACATCGTGATTGAGGCTTGCCTTTCACGACTGCCATTGGGTAGAGTATTAGACCGGGCGTATGAAGGAAAATCATGGCTAAACGAGTTCAAGTTGTCTTACAAGAAGACATTCGCAAATTAGGGATTTCGGGTGACTTGGTAGAAGTCGCTCCAGGCTATGCCCGCAACTATCTGTTTCCCAAAGGGTTAGCGGTGCGCACGACACCGGGCGTCCTCAAACAGGTGGAGCGGCGACGGGAAGAGATTCGCCAGCGTCTAGAGCAAATCAAAGCCGATGCCGAGTCCATGAAGACCGCGCTAGAAACCATCGGCATGTTTGTAATTAAGAAGCCAGTCGGCGAAGAAGACGCGATTTTTGGCACCGTGACTGCAGCTGATGTGGCTGAGGCCATTCAAGCAGCCACGCAAAAAGAAGTAGATCGTCGCGATATTACGGTTCCTGACATCAACAAACTGGGCGAATACCGCGCCACCATCAAGCTGCATGCTGAAGTGACCTCAACGATCAACATTCGAGTCGCCGCCGACTAGAACATGCTTCAGCGCCCAGCAATACCTCAACAGGCTAGGTCAGCTTCAGCACCTAGCCTGTTTTGTTGTGTAAAGTTTATGCTGCCGCCAGGCACCGCTACCCGTGAGGGCAATCGCGGCGGTGTGGGGGTGCATTTTCGAGCATAGCGGCCCGTCGACAGCGCTGAACACGCCCTGCCTCAGGTCGCTTATCCGATCCGCTGAAAGCCTCTCTGTGAGGGGAACAAGCCTTGCGAGTTAAAGGCTGACATACGGTTCTCCCTGGTTTCCGGTCATTTGATCCGGGCAACCTTTGCTAGTAGGATGCAATGATGCATACCGCTTGTAAATCAATTTAGCTAAACGACCTGTGCGTAAGACTGTTATCGCCGGAAATTGGAAAATGCACAAAACCCAAGGAGACGCACTGGCGTTTCTGCAAGGGTTTATGAGCCAGATCGCAGAGACACCTGACGATCGCGAAGTCATTCTCTGCGTGCCTTTCACCACGCTCGGAGCATTGTCTAAAAATCTGCACGGCAGTCGGGTCATGCTAGGAGCGCAAAATGTCCATTGGGAAGATGACGGCGCTTATACTGGCGAGATCTCAGGCGACATGCTGGCCGAGATCGGTGTTCGTTACGTCATTGTGGGCCACAGTGAGCGACGACAGTATTTTGGCGAAACCGATGAAACGGTGAACGAGCGGTTGCTAGCGGCGCAACGGCACGGCTTAAGCCCCATTTTGTGCGTCGGCGAAACGAAAGAGCAGCGCGATTGCGGTGAAACCGAAACCATTATTAGCAAACAACTGACCCGAGATTTGGTGGGTGTGGATCAAAATAACTTAGTGATTGCCTACGAACCGATTTGGGCCATTGGCACAGGAGACGTTTGTCAGTCAAGCGATGCTAACCATGTGATTGGCACGATACGCCAGCAGCTCGATCAGCCTAACGTTCCGATTCAGTATGGCGGCTCGGTCAAGCCAGGCAACATTGACGAAATCATGGTGCAACCCGAAATCGATGGCGTTCTGGTGGGCGGCGGGAGCTTAGAGCCCGAAAGTTTTGGTCGCATTGTCAACTTCACACGATCAAAGCGCGCTGTTTGAGAGCAATCGCCTAGTGCAGCGTCAGGACTAAGAATTAGGGTAGGCAACAGTGTTGTGAAGCGCAT
>CALCPB010000706.1 GCA_937897665.1 uncultured Halomicronema sp.
CTGGCTCGGTAGACCATTGCAGGATAGCGGGTAGGTCCGGTCGCTCTACATTGAGGTGCAAACCGTGCTGCATTAGTAGGGGCCAGACGATTTCGGCATCTAAGAAACCGCCCATAACTGGGGAGTATCGAATGGCTGGCATCCAGTCCATTAGGGCTTCAGGAATCCACTTATGCTGAACCAGACGGGGATCGATATTGGTAGCCCGAAATAGGGATTTAACGATTTGCCATGAGTCGATGGTGAATAGCTGCTGCTTAACCAGGCGGATAAGGATGTCTTCAGCCAGCTCGCCTCTTGTTAAGGGGGTGATTAAGACCTGAATTGCATTATCACCTGCGGCTCGCTCCCGCTGGCCTTTTTGTAGGGCAATGCGTAGTGCTAACGGGGAGTCGCACTGATCAATCAGGTAGCACTGATCGCCGTCATGCTGCTGGCGATCGCAAGTCCAACGGCCCTGGGCATGAATGCCGATGACCTTGCTGCCGTTGGAGCGCTGCAGAATGGCGGTAACCTGAGCTTTGATCTGACTAAACGTAGGGGCGGCTATCACTCGCTGTGATTACTCTCCTCAATAATCCAACTGATACTTAGACGGACATTTTCTCCTGCTTTGCGACCTTTACCCAGTTTATTCAGAAGTTCTTTTGCTGCTTTGAGTTCTAAATCGGTTTCACTGCCTTCACTCACTTTTTTAGGGGTTACATTGCCTGTTTGCCCTTTAGTAGGCTTGGTTTTGGTTTGCGTCACTGGTGGTACAGGCGGCGGTGGAACGGGGGGTGTTGTGACAGGTAGGGTAGGTTTCTGATTTTGGGTGAGTAGTCCAACTGCTTGGTCCTGTGATGTTATGAGTTGTAACCCCAGAGATTTAACGTGCTCATCACAATGCAAGGCTTCCGCTAACTCACTGAGAATGGATTCAGCTTCGGGTTGACGTTCGTCAGTGAAGTTAGTAATGCCCTTAAATATATTCCACCTAATTGTTTCTAAAGCACCTGTAAGGTTAGCTGCTTTTTTGAGACATTCGGCCATGGCTGCTCCTGAGGTTGCGATCGCAACCTCGGCCAGGACCTCCACCACATCCTCATCCTTAGCAGCACTGAGTTGTTCCACCATTGCCAGGGTGGTGGATGCTGTGGTCATGCGATCGCACTCCTTCGACAGCTTCAGAACCTCCAGACTGCCCTGCAAGGCTTGCGTATAGCCCTGGCAGTTTTCTAAGGCGGCTTTAGCCTTGGTCTGAACTTTCGACTCTAGTTCAGCGACGGTGCTGGCTTTACGCAGTGCAGCGACGGACACGCCAAAGATATCCTGGGCACGTTGTCGGGCGCTTTCCCAGATATCTTCGTCTGGTAGCTTTTGCTCCCGCAGGTCGCAGTCACTGGGAATGTCCTTGAGGGTAACGTCGATGGGGTTATTGTGACGAAAGAAGCTGCGTCCGGTCTGCTCCGCATAGGTCAGGATTACCAGGTTTTGTAGCTCTTTGGACAGTCCCATGGGTTTGGGCTGATCGATCCATTCGCGTAGCTGGCTGACTTGAGGTGTGCCGCCAGCCTCAGCAATTTTCTTAGTGAAGTAATTTTTCCAATGTTGGCCCAGCACAAAGTGGGTTTCGCTCATTTCCCCCAGCATTAAGGGGTTAGCGATTTGACGCATGAGGGGTCGGGCGGGTCGATCAATCTCTAAACGTCCATCGGGGGTTTGGGCAGTGTGGCTGATGTAGTCGTAGACTTTATTGAGACTACCGATTTTGCTGACATCTGTTTCAAAGTTCGGTGCCGCTGGAAAGTCATGGGCTAAGGCTTGCTCTATCAAATGCTGCAGACCACCGGCTAGATTCGCCGCAGTAGGTGGCTGTAGTTCAAAGCCTGTCTGTAAGGAGACAAACTGTTCATTTAGCTCCAGACTAGATGCTGTATCCAGAGAATCACGAGTGGTGCTGATGCCATAGGCTGCATCCAGGTGGCTGTGTACCCGCTGGCGCAGAACACTGCGTTGGTTTTCGAGGAGAGATTTTGCGGTTTGTCGATCCTGGAGAGATAGGTGATTGGAATAGCCAGAAAATCGTTCGCCAGTGAGCACATGTTCCAAAATCAACAAAGTCCCCAAATCTTTTTTAGCTTCGTCGCTAAAGAAAGAGGGAATCCAACAAAGGGTCTTTGCACCGTCAGGATGGTTCTCTTTGAAGGCTTCGCACTTTTGTCGATCATCCTTGGGTGAAAAGGTGGTTTCGTCAAAGGGATAATCAATGATAATTTTCCAGCGCTCATCCAGATTCTCTAGGGAGGCTTCGGGCAGTTCTCGAATGTTGTTAAAGATGACAACGCAGGTACGCTTGGTATTTTTCCAAGTTAACTCGTGGAATTGCTCAAACTGGTCTTCTCCTTGAATATCGAGTTGGTTGTAGACCATATCCCGAATTAGGCGAATGCGGTTGCCCCGGTTATCTTCTCGCTCGGCCTGTTTAAGGATGGTATCGGTATCTACTCCCGAGAGCTGCACTGAGATACTGGGATTGGTCATTTCTTCGCCAATGCGGATCTCACCGATACTGGCGGCCCAATTTTTGCAGCGCTGGAGTACAAGCTGACTTTCCCGTCCGGGGATAGGGGATTTAATGGTGCCGTGGTTGAGACTGGTTAATCGTTCAGCGTTGAGTCCGCGCAGGGATTCTACTTCGGGCACTAGGGCGGAAAGCAGTAGGGTTTTGACCAGGCGGTCGTCATTACGAAAGGCAATGTGTTTTGGGTCATTCAGAGGTAGCCTTTCCAATTCTTCATGACGACCGTGGGTTTTCTCTAGCTCAGGTAGCAGCTTTTGTTGGTAAAGCCGTTTAGCATTATCGAAGTGAATGGCCATTTCAGGGCTAAAGGCTTCGTCACCGTGGGCTACTACATCGAATAGGTCGCCGACAGGTATAACATCACCAACGGTAAGGCTTTCACGATGCTCCACTAGGAGTTGCATCATCACCTTCAATGCCGTGCGTTCCCGTTGCAGCACACTGGAGACGGCAATGAGGGTTTGTACCAGGGCTGGGCTAAAGGGATAGACCTTGCGGAACATCTCCCGATCGCCTTCGCTGGTGAGCAGGATATTCATGACGGACTCGCGCACCTTGGCAGTTTGCTCAAAGGCGGCATCCAATTCTTGACGGCCCGCTTTGGTTTTGCATTTGAGTACCCGCTTTTCTGCAATGGCAGGCAGGTTGCGATCTTCTAGGGTGATCCGGTGGAAGCGACCTTCCCAGTGCTTGAGGGCATCGCTAAAGTTGAGCCGTTCGGCACCGGGAATGGAATCACCAATCAGTTCGCTCAGGTCGCGCTGACGGG
>CALCPB010000707.1 GCA_937897665.1 uncultured Halomicronema sp.
CGTCTCGCAAAACACCGAATATGCGGTTGATCGAGCCGGGCAGGCAGTGATCTAACCGCCGGCGGAGAGAATGGGGATTCGTTTTCAATAAAGCCAAAAGATTGAAGCTAAAAAGAGGCGGCGAAACGACTTTGGTAGCTGCCCTAAAGCTAAAAAATGGCAACAAATAGGGCTCGATCTAGCCATGAGGCAGGGCTGAGTAACCAGTAGAGTGGTCGGTCTAGCGCGATTGCTCGGGGCAGTCCCGGTGGCTCACGGTGCTTAAAAATCCTTTGGAAATTGGACTCTCCCTACTAAAACAGTTATTCCTAAACTATTATGGGCCGCTATATTAGATAAATAAATGTAGTGGTAGATGCAACAAAGAAGATAGGTAATGGTAACTAGCCCCGCCCAACTTGGCGTTTCGGCTAGGGCATCGGCTAGGAGTGCTCTAGAGCTTCGGGGTGTTTTTGAAACGGTCAACGAGTCTAGCTGTCCTGGAAATTTGAATTTCCACATGCACACCCTTCATTCCGATGGGCAACTCGCTCCAGAAGCACTAATAGAACAGGCGATTCAGCTGGGTCTTAACGAATTTGCAATCACTGACCACCACACGGTCAGCGGTTATCGCAAAGCCAAACAGCATTTAGAAGATTGGCAGTGGAAACATCCAGCTCCTATTCAACCCCCGCATCGGCGCACCCGCGCCCGGCGCTTACCTCGATTATGGATTGGGGTGGAAATCACCTCTCTGCTGCTGGAGACAGAGGTGCATATTTTGGGCTATGCCTTTAAGCCCAACCATGTTGCCATGCAGCCTTACCTCAATCGCCACTCGCCGCAGGGGGAAGGGCGCCAGGCAGCAGCGGTGATCGACGCGATTCAGACGGCCGGGGGCATGGCGGTATTGGCTCACCCCTGTCGCTATCGGCGATCGGCTGAAGAGTTGGTGGCCCAAGCCGCCGAATATGGTATTGACGGCATCGAAGTCTACTATGCCTATGACAACCCTAAAGAGTGGCGGGCCTGCCCGAAAAAAACGCCCTCGATGCAGCAACTGGCTCAGCAGTTTGGCTTGCTCAGCACCTGTGGCACTGACACGCACGGCAAAACGTTGACGCGACGGATTTAGTCAGCAACGAAGATTGTCACTTAGGAAGTCGCTTCCAAATAGCCTCACCGCTCGCCAGAGTTTGACATTGCCAAACCCTACAGAAATTGGCGATCCTACGCATGTCATTCAAGCGCAGATTTCTCAGCGGGCCGGTACGAGAATTGATAAACAGATTCAGGACGGGGCTGAGCCACCAAACTGAAAGGGCGCTGGCGGCTCGGACCGGTGACTGACGAGGCCGGGGCGATCTCACTTTGTAGCAATGCCTGCAAAATAGCGCCCCAAAGTTCGATAGCTTACCACAGTCATTTTAGATGTCTGCCGGTCAGCGACTGCAGCCGGTTACTCCACCCATATTGTTTACGACACAGCGCCGGTGACGGCGTCTGCTTCTTGTGCATGGATGATGCCCCTCAACCTGCCTCGCGCTCAACGGTGACCAGCGAAGCCGCTGCCCCAGCGGTCGGTGCTGTTGCCGAGCATGAGCTGATTTATGGCCTCGACGATCGCCCGCCATTGCGAGAGGCGATTTTTGCAGCGATTCAACATGTGCTGGCCTGTTTCGTCGGCATTATCACGCCGTCTTTAATCGTGTCCGGTGCGCTGGGATTAGAGGCTGCCGATGCGGCGTTTGTGGTCAGCATGTCGCTGTTTGTTTCGGGCATTGCCACCTTTATTCAAGCTCGCCGCATCGGCCCGGTAGGGTCAGGGCTGCTAAGTATTCAAGGCACCAGTTTTGCCTTTATTGGCCCGATTTTGGGAGCGGGCACGGGCGCGATCGCTGCGGGGAGTTCCCCCCAAGAGGCCTTGGGGCTGATTTTTGGCTTATGCTTTTTCGGGTCGTTTGTCGAGATTTTTTGCAGCCGATTTTTGCATTTGGCGGGGCAAATTATCACGCCCTTAGTCACCGGCATTGTGGTCACGCTGATTGGCCTCACCCTGATCAATGTCGGCATGACCAGCGTGGGCGGCGGGTTTGCTGCGCGTGATGCGGGCACCTTTGGTAGCTGGGCAAACCTGGGCGTGGCGGCCCTCGTGCTGCTGACAATTTTGGCGCTCAACAGCACCAACAGCCCCATGCTGCGCATGTCTTCCATCGTGATTGGTTTGGTGGTGGGCTATTTGGTGGCTTGGCCGCTGGGGTTGGTGTCCTTCGACAATCTCGCCGGGTTGCCACTGTTCCTGCTGCCGATACCGTTTCGCTATGGGTTTGGCTTTGACCTGGCGGCCTTTATTCCCTTCGCATTTTTGTACTTGATTACGGCGATCGAGTCGATTGGAGATCTGACGGCGACCTCACTACTCACCGGCCAACCCATCACCGGCCCCCGCTATATGAAGCGGATTAAGGGCGGGGTTTTAGGGGATGGCATCAACTCTCTGATCGCGGCTTGCTTTAACACGTTTCCGAACACGACGTTTAGTCAAAACAACGGGGTGATTCAGCTGACGGGCATCGGCAGTCGCTACATCGGTTATTTTATCGCAGTGATTTTTGTGCTGATGGGGCTATGCCCAGTGGTGGGCGGGGTCTTTCAGGCAATGCCGCAGCCGGTGCTTGGGGGGGCGACGCTGATCATGTTTGGTACGGTTGCAGCAGCCGGTATCAAAATTTTGTCCTGCGTCAATTTCACTAAGCGAGCGTCGCTCATTACAGCGGTTTCATTGGGGATTGGTCTGGGTGTGACCTACGTACCTGATATTTTGGAGCAGCTGCCGCCACTGATGAGAAATATTTTCTCGTCGGGCATTTCCGCTGGCGGGCTGACGGCCCTGATTTTGAACATGGTGTTGCCGGGTCGGCGTGATTAGAGGCAACCTGAGCGAGTAGTAGCCCCTCGCCGCTTGTGGCAGCTCTTCGTCGCGAGACGGCGACTCATACACCTGTCATTAATTTGGTGGCAACGCGGCACGAGTCCTTCTGCTATCTGCCAATGCTGAAAAAACCGGAGTTCATCATCGCCCCATGTTGCAGATTTCTAGTCTGCCAGTTCCGCAACAGGCGGGTTGCACAAGTTTTGTCAGTCAACCTGGGACGCAACAGACTGGCGCGTTAACGGTCTTGGCGATCGCTGACAACAAGGAACAGCCATGCTCTCAGCGGCAGCGGGCTCAGCGTTGGTCACGATGAAGTAGTCAATGATGCCACCACACCCCCATCCAGGTTGACGTTGACGAGGTAAGGTGGCATTTCCTAAGAGAGGACGCTCACCCTAGGCCAACAAGCGCAAAC
>CALCPB010000708.1 GCA_937897665.1 uncultured Halomicronema sp.
AGATAAGCCGAAAATGCCAGCAGCGCCATGCCAAAAGCCGCACAAGAGCGGGTGGCCAAAAAGCGGCTCTTGCGAATGGGGGTGGACAGGATCAGCTCTTCCGTCCGATTTTGGGTGTCTCGCACAAAGGTCTCGGCAACGAACGCCGCTGTGGCCAAGATGCCAAAGATGGTGTACCAAATTGTCGTCTGAAAGATTTGCAGCGGACTGTTGACAAAGAAAAAGGCGTTGCCTTCGCTGCCCTTAGCCACCATGTCAGTCAGGGCGATCACAAAAAAAACCAGCGTAATGACCCAGAAGGTGGGACGGCGTAAATGATAACGGCTCTCGAACGTGAAGACGGGGGCGGAGAACATGGGGAAGGGGGTGTGAGGATAGCAGGGTGCGAGGGTGCGGGGGGAGTAGGAGTGGGGGAGTAGAGGAGTAGGGGCTTACCGTCGCTGCTCTTTTGGTTCAGACACTGCCAAAATCTAATGTTCAAATGTTCGAACGCTCCTGGAGGTCAAAAACAAGAACCAAGAGCGAAAAGCGAAGAACCAATCAGACAGCGATCGCCACTGGCTGCGCCATCAACGCGGTGAAGTAAACGTCGTTGAGGTCGGGATCAACGAGTTGGAAAGCAGCATCGGGAGCGGTATCGCTGAGGACGCGGATGCAGCGTCCCCCGCGTTCCATCCGGGTAGTAATGACTGCCCACCGAGGATCGATGGGGTGGTCTGGCGCGGCTTCGCACATCCACACGCGCCCCTGCAAATGCGCCATCAGGGTACGAGGACTGCCCTGCTGCACAATCTTGCCGCGATTGAGGATGGCCATTTTGGGACACAGTTCGGCCACGTCTTCGACGATGTGGGTCGAGAGGAGAAGGACGCGATCGCGGCTAATGGTGGCTAACAAATTTTGAAATCGAATGCGCTCAGCGGGGTCGAGCCCAGCGGTAGGGTCATCCACAATGACGAGCCGCGGCGAACCGAGTAGGGCCTGAGCAATGCCAAAGCGCTGCCGCATGCCGCCCGAAAAGGTGCCGAGTTTTTGGTTGCGCTGGTCATAAAGGTTCACTAATTGCAGTTGTTCTGCGACGAGCCCCCGCCGTTCCTGCGCGTTGACGAAGCCTTTGAAGACAGCCAGTTGATTTAATAACTCAGCGGCAGACACTTGCGGATACACACCAAAATCCTGCGGCAGATAGCCCAAATAGCGCCGCGCTTGCTGCGGGTCTCGGAGTAAATCGATGCCGTCCAGCGTGACGTTACCCTGATCGGCTGTCTGCAGCGTGGCTAACGTCCGCATTAAGGATGATTTGCCAGCCCCATTGGGGCCGAGTAAGCCAAAAATGCCGTGGGGGATCTTGAGAAAAATATTTTTCAGAGCCTGGATGCCGTTGTCGTAGGTCTTGCTCAGCCCTTGAATCTCCAGCATAAACCTGCCTAATGACATTTATTCTTGATAGCTAATATACTGCGTCTTCCTGGCAATCAAGCAACGCTTAGCAAATCTCTGTTTTCCAACTCGATGGCCTTGCCGCAGTCGTTACGCCGCCGATTTCACAGGAACGGGCGATCGCTCCAATCTTTGACCTCGTGCAACCAAAACCCATAGAGAATCGGTTGTCCTTGCTCGTCAGTTAGAACAGCGGTGCCGGGGCGATCGCAGAGGTGCGCTAAGACCATCTGGTCAGCATCCACAGTCACCAGCGCCACCACCCGACCAAACCGGTAAGCATTGAGATTGTTGAACCGGGGCGTAAATGGCGCTTTCAAACGAATGAAATCGCCTGCCCTCATCCTTTGTCCTCAGAAAGACCCATCTCTAATTCTTGGCGACTGGTTTCCAACTGCTCCCACAGCTGACTAATTTGCTCAACCGCTTCATCCGACGAGAGTCGCCCCCCCGTGTGTAAGCCACTGATATACCCAACACGCTGAGCAAACGCTTGCAAATTTGCTTTAAACACGAGTTGTTCCGGCCGAACTGCCCCCTGACAGCGGACATGAGGGTATAAGAAGGCTAGCAGCGATTGATCCATTCAGGCACCTCCATTAGACTCCAAAAACTGAATTTCCGTGTCTAATCTTATCGAGACTGATTCTTATTAACAGGAGTCCGCTGCAATTATATCGAATTCGCCTTGACCTTCAATTAACCTATGGTGGTCAATCTCAGTTTTGACGAGTCGTCGGTTCGGGCCGTGCCTAAGCTTGATACTGACACCCCCATTGTTTGGTTTGCCAGGTCTCCTTGCTCTCTATTCCAGATCATCACTCAAAGCTACTCATTAGCATTGTTCGACTGTCATTTTGGCAAGTGCTGCATTGTTCGCTGGAGTCGTGGATAACGCTATCAAGATCCTCTGCCTTGGTCTGAGTGACGCTGCGCTAAAGGAGCACTGATGAACGTTCTCTTGGCTAAGCACTTGATGGATGCTTGGCCGGGTGAGTTGTGCTAAAGCTGCTGATACCACCAGGTGACTTTTTGGGGTGAGGCCGATGGCGTAAAGTCTCGACAGTCTTTAGCTGATTCGGTTAAGGCGGAGTCAGGATGAACCGCACACTGCAGTTGTTTGCACCCCGAAAAATAAGTACAGCGATAACAGGGTGTGGCCTGAATCTGTCGGGTTTGTACAAACTGGCGATGCATCCCCTGCAGGGCTAAGACAGCAAACCAGAGCATCACACAACACCAAGACACTGGGCCGAGGAGAATACTCACAATTAGTAGCGTATGTGAAACACAGATTTGTGCCATGGCAGTTTATGAATTAGGCGAGGTGGTGAGGGTCAGCTTTTGCCATAGCCACGTATCGATCGCGAACTTGCCCGGGCCATTGACCAAAAAGAACAGATAAAACGAGGCATAGAGAGCCGCTGTTTCGAGCGGCGTGACTTTCAGCCCATTTCCTTTAATGTGGAAGAACATGGCGACCAACATGGTACCCAGCAGTGCCGCCGCACTGGGACGAGTCAGCAAACCAAATGCGAGTAAGATGGCCCCGACGATCTCGGTGTAGGCAGCGCAGTAGGTCAAAAATACCGGATAGGGCAGGCCAATATAAGTCACCACATTGTCAGCAAAGCCTTGAACATTTGCCAACTTATCGAGGCCGTTGTGAATCATCAGCCCGCCCGCACTGACCCTGATCAAGAGCCAGAAAATTTGGAGCCACAGACTTTCGTCTGTCATGGATTGAAAGAGAATCCGAACCAAGATATTGGGTGGTTGGCGAGGGGTGAGGGTTGTCATGTGTTGCCTGCCATCAATGACTTCCTCCTTATGTTATTGCAATACTTTCCTTTTAGTGTGAAGTGATTCAGCAGCTTATGTAGACGAAGGGGTGAGCGAGAGAACTAAGGTGAGATGCTTAGGATACAGAATCTTCAATAATTTCAGATAAAATGGCTCATACGTTTAGGGGCTGATATATTGCTGCTGGATAGTCCTGGCTGCAGAGTGGGCTTGGTCATCTTTGAGAGCAATTGTCATCAGGACCGTACTGAGATCGCGGATTTATGAACCAACCTAATTCGGTGCAGAGGCTCAATCGTACGGTTTCAGCACTGGGCTTGGTCAGTCTTTTGAGTGACTTTGCCAGCAAAATGGTGTACCCGCTAACGCCCATCTTTTTGACCGGTGTATTAGGGGCACCGGCCTGGACGGTGGGTATAGTGGAAGGCATCGCGGAAAGTACGGCGAGTATTCTTAAGCTCTATTCGGGTTGGCTGTCTGATCGCGTGGGGCAACGTAAGCCTTTTGCCGTGATGGGCTATGGGTTAGGGGCGCTATCAAAGCTAGGGCTAGTGGTCTCTTTAGTCTGGGGCCATGTGTTGGGGGCACGGATCATTGATCGCGTCGGCAAAGGTCTGCGGGCCGCTCCGCGTGATGCCCTCATTGCTGAGAATTGTTCACCCCAGCAGCGGGGGCGGGCGTTTGGCCTGCACCATACTTTAGAGACGATTGGTGAAATTGTCGGCCCTTTGGCAGGGTTTTGGCTGCTATGGCAGTTTCCCGAAAACTATCGAGGGGTCTTTGCGATCGCCTTCATCCCGGCTTTGCTCAGCGTTTTGGTACTGCTAGCGCTGGTGAAAGAACCGCAATCACCGCGTCAAGACGTGCGATCGCGCCCTAAGTTTACTTTCCAAGGTCTATCGCCTAGCTATCGGCGGTTTTTGCTGGTCGTGGGGCTATTTGGCTTGGGCAATTCGTCCGATGCTTTTTTGTTACTGCGCGCGCAGGCGTTAGGTTTTGCTAGCAGTCAGGTGCTTTTGCTCTACGCGGTCTTCAATATGGTGGAAGTGTCCCTCGGGTTGGCCGTCGGTAACTTGTCCGATCGCGTAGGGCGACGCCCACTGCTGGCAAGTGGGTATCTCGTCTTTGCCCTAGTGTATTTAGGCTTTGCGATCGCCCCCAGTGCCGCCGCCATTTGGCCGCTGTTCATGCTCTATGGGCTCTACTCCACCTTGACGCGAGGAGTGCAAAAAGCCTTTGTGGCGGATCTCGTTCACCCTGACCGGCGCGGCGCTGAAATTGGCACCTTTTACTTGGTGGTAGGCTTGGTGGCGCTACCGGCTAGCTTGGTGGCGGGCTGGCTCTACACCCAAGTTGGTGTCGCTGCGCCGTTTTATCTCAGCGCGGCGATCGCCGCGATCGCAGCACTACTATTGCGAATGGTACGACCAACTTCACTCGCTCTAGCGAGTGAACCTCCGGCCAAATAACCAAGCGTGGACGAAACTATCCATCAGTAGAACATTAAGACGATGCGGATGTGTGGCGGACGCTAGAGCAACGTATGTCCGGCTTCCATGCCACTCACAATATTGACAATCTCTCTCAACAAAGCAAGAGTGTTGTAAAGTG